>JAHEZB010000594.1 GCA_023251285.1 Chitinophagaceae bacterium
TATTTGTGTTTTATCGGCTTCAATTAATATTTCATCAGGATAAAGATCATATTCAACATTCACTTCATCGTTTGTAGAAAAAAGCGTAATCGAATTTTGAAGCATGTGGTTGATATCAAAAACTTGTTTTTTGGTGTTACCAATTTTTGCAAACTGCGCAAAATCACCGGCAATTTGTGACAGGTGTTCTATTTGTTCCAATAAAATATTAGCCACATACAAGGAAATGTTTTTTACATCTGCAGAATTTTTGTCAATCGCCATTTGCAAATATTGCAAATTCAATTTCATCGGTGTGAGCGGGTTCTTTATTTCATGTGCTACCTGCCTCGCCATTTCGCGCCACGCTCCTTCTCTTTCGCTTCTGGCAAGCATTTGAGCACTTACGTCCAGTTTTTTTACCATCTTATTATATTCCTCAACCAGCTCACCGATCTCATCTTTTCGGTTCCAGGTAATTTCTTCATTACCAGTTTCAAGATTGATCTTTTTCATCTTATCGCTGATGAGAGAGAATGAACTGGTAATGCGGTTAGTAATAAATAACGCAATTATTCCTGCAACCAAAAAAATAAAAGCATTGAGATTAATAATGGTAACAAGAAAATTTGAAATTTCATCCTGCAGTTTATTTTGTGATTCGAAATAAGGAATATTCAGATATGCGTATTCTCTTCCTGACTCATCACGCACCGGTAAATAGTTGCTTAAATATTTGAGGCTTCCAATTTTTTGCTCCTGGAAAAACTGAACATCTTTCAATTTGCTTAAATGATAAAACGCAACAGGATCCATCTTTTCGCTCACAATCCCTTTATTGTATGGAAGCGGTACAGAAGAAACCCTCAGATTTCCATTTAAATCATAAAGATTGATATCAGCAGCATGAATATTTGAGACACGATTAATCACCTCTTCTAACTTATTATGCGACAGATTTTCAAAATTTAAAACACGGTAATCATTCATAGGAACTGTATCAATCGCTCCTCTCAATTCATTTTCCATTACATGAATAGTACGGCTTAGTTTTTCCCGGTTGTTGCTATGATACCTGTCTATAAAAAAAAGAATCGTTGTAACACCAATTATAATGAAAGAAAAAATACTTACCAGGATAATTGTTCCATGAACCTGACTTCGGATATTTAATTGAAATAAAGACCGCAGGTTTGATTTAGCTCTCCTTTCCTCCAGAAAGTGATGCGCCAGGTTAAAGAAAATTGCGATTAATAAAAATGAACAAAATAAATAAGCAAATAATGTAACTGATTCTATAAAAAAACGATCCTGCCGTGCAATGACAATTACCTTATCAGCATTTGCTTTATACCATAATTCTTCATATCCATTTTTCTGAACTGTTCTGAATTCATTGTACGTAAAATTGTTGTTGTCAATATCCGTTGTAAAAGGATAATCATTGTAACTGCTGCTCAGTTGATTGTTATTATAAACTGCGAAAGCGTACACAGCAGAGCTTTCTATAGAATTATTATTTCCTTTTGAAAAGAGTTCAGGATATAAAGCATCACTTTTATATCTTTTTGGTTTTGAAATAATAAAAATATAACCTTGTTTCAATCCACCGGTATCGGTGATCTCCTTTTTACTGATATAATTAAACCGGTCATAAGAAATGTCGTAATAATAAAGATCAGGAATATCCGTTGGTTTCCCCTGCATTTGTATAATGGCATTTAGGGAATTATAAGTTGTAGAATCCTCATTAAACAAAGGCATTTCTGCGGCATTGAACGTATAAATCTTTGTGTCATACTTATTCAGATAACCGGAAAAATTTTCATTGATCAAACTATCTTTCAAAAATTTATTTTCACTCCGGTTTTTAAACCTGTAAAAAATATTGGAGAGATAATCATTTCTGAAATCTTTTAGAATAATATTTACAATAACCGGACCTGATGGATCTGCTTTATTGGCAAGGTTTTCGGCAAAATGCTTTCGTTCTTCCAATTCCTTTGTGCGATTTTGAAAAACAATAATGGAAGTGATAGAAACAGAAAAAAAGAAAACCCAAAAAATAAATTTTGAAGAAACAAGATTGTATGCCTGTAATAACAGAAATTTGAAATTCAGCAGATATAAAAAAAGCAAGAGCCATAATAATACAGCAAGTTCAAAACTTAAATGAACTGAATGTAACCTGAAAGTCAAAATAATGAGGCCGGCAATCGTCGTGATGAAATACATTAAATACTTTCTGTTGCGCAAAAAAACATTCAATGGCTGCAGCAATAATTGAATCAGGAAAAAATATCCTGTAGCCACACAACTCAACACTATAAATCCAATAACACTGTAGATGTTTAAGGTAAAAAAATTAATAACATCAAAAGAAATCTGCGAATCAGCAACAAGCGTTTGCACAGTGTAACTTCCGGTAAGGGTAATTACAAACATGATAATACAAATGGCAACGATCGCTGAATATTTTAAAAAATCATTTTTGAATTTAATCTTAGAAAAATCGTATCTGAAATGAAGCCAGGTAAATAAAACGACCCAGATAAACAATAATGAATTAATGAGAAGATCGCCCAACGACCGTAAGATAAAATTTGCACCATATACAGAAGGATTGAATAATTCGAGCGCTTTAAAATTTAATGG
>JAHEZB010000053.1:0-1774 GCA_023251285.1 Chitinophagaceae bacterium
GGGGATGGATCTGAATAAACACATCATCGATTATTTAATCAATAATTCCAATGCTTCATTGCATACAATTGTATTGGATGCTATAAATTTTGAGGCAAAGAAATTGATGTAAAAAAGTGAAAACATGATGCGTGCAAATGCAATTTCAACATGAAAAAGATAGAAACTGATTCGCGAATAGAAATCAAGAAAGTATATACTTCAGCAGATTTACCCAAAGATACTTCTGGCGAATTGCCTGGAAAATTTCCATTTACCCGCGGCATCAAGGAAGACATGTATCGTGGCAAACTTTGGACGATGCGCCAATATTCCGGGTTCAGTACTGCCGAAGAAAGTAATAAGCGATATCATTATTTGATTTCCCAGGGTGTTAGTGGCTTAAGCGTTGCATTTGATCTTCCTACTCAAATTGGCTACGATAGCGATAATGCGATGGCGGAAGGCGAGGTCGGAAAAGCGGGTGTGGCCATAGATTCAATTGAAGACATGGAGGCTTTGTTCAAAGGAATTAGTTTGAAAGACGTGTCCACCTCCATGACCATCAATTCAACTGCTTTTATTTTACTCGCTTTTTATGTAGCGGTCGCAAAAAAACAAGGAGCCGATTTGAAAAACCTGCAGGGCACCATTCAGAATGATATTTTGAAAGAATACGCTGCACGTGGTACTTATATTTATCCGCCCAAACCTTCTATGCGCATCATCACCGATATTTTTGAATGGTGTAGCAAAGAACTTCCCAAGTGGAATACCATTTCTATTTCCGGTTATCATATTCGTGAAGCAGGAAGCACGGCTGCACAGGAAATCGCTTTTACTCTAAGCAATGGAAAAGCGTATGTAAAAGCGGCGCTGGAAAAGGGTTTGGACATTAATATTTTTGGAAAAAGATTGTCCTTCTTTTTTAATTCACACAATAATCTTTTCCAGGAAGTAGCGAAGTTTCGGGCTGCCAGAAAAATGTGGTCAAAAATAATGAAAGACCTGGGCGCCACTGATGAGAAAGCAATGATGATGCGGTTTCACACACAAACAGGCGGAAGTACACTAACGGCACAACAACCTTTAAACAACATCAGCCGGGTTACGTTACAAACACTGGCGGCAGTACTGGGTGGCACTCAAAGTTTGCATACAAACGGTTATGACGAAGCGCTGAATCTGCCAACAGAGGAAGCTGCTCAAATAGCTTTGAGAACCCAACAGATCGTGGCTTTTGAAAGTGGCGTTACTGACACTGCGGATCCTTTGGCAGGAAGCTATTTTGTAGAAAACCTTACCAGCGAATTAGCAGAAAAAGCATGGGAATTAATTCACACAATTGATGCCATCGGCGGAAGTGTGAAGGCGATTGAAGAAGGCTTTATGCAAAATGAAATTGCAGAAAGCGCCTACAATTACCAGCGTAATATTGAAACAAAAGAAAAAATAATTGTTGGCGTTAATTCCTTTATTTCAGATAATGAAATTTCGCCTCCTCCTTTTAAAGTTGACGATAACATCAGGCAGGTGCAAATAAATAAGATCATGGCTTTGAGAGAAAAAAGAAATGAAGTTAAAGCAGATAATTGTTTACAAAAGATTGGTGAGCATGCAGCGAATGGGCAAAATTTAATGCCTGTTGTAATTAATGCAGTTGAAAATCTTTGTACGCTTGGAGAAATTTCCGACCAGCTTAGAAAAGTTTTTGGAGAATACAAACAGTAAGTTTAATTAAGGCCTTGATTTTTATGAAATACATTTTTATTTTTATTTTTATTTGCGCTGGAAA
>JAHEZB010000053.1:1784-4088 GCA_023251285.1 Chitinophagaceae bacterium
ATTCTACACCAATCAACTTTCCGTTTCGGAAAAATTTAAAGGATTTTTTCCTCTTGAGAAAAAAGAGCTTCCGAAGTTTGTTGAAGTTTTGGAAGAAATTGCAAAGAGATTATCTTCCAAAGAAATTAGGGGCAAAGCGATACAATATCAAATGGGCTGTACAAAATTTACCGGTGAAGCCTTTCCGCTTGCCCGCGGTGAAAGGCTCGATTACGTAATTACTTCAAACTGTGATGCTGTAAAGGTTTCCATGCATTTGGTTGATGCAAAAATCAATAATGAAAACAATGCTTATTTCGTAAAGACCTGGATAAAGTACATTAAAAATGCCGTAAAGATTGCGAACGCTAAAAGCAGTAAAACAAGAAATAGCGTCAAATCTTAATTTCCATTTTTCATTTTGATCAGGTTATTTTATTTGCCTAAAAAATAAAAAGTATTTCTGTTGTTGAGGTCTCCTGAAATATCGAACAAAAGAATGTATCTTTTAATTCGTTTTATTTTTAAAAACCTTAATTTAGATTTTCAAATAGTTGTTTAACTAACTAATTTTCTATGCTGTACAAAAGAAATATCAATAAGGTAGCGGTTTTGGGAAGCGGAGTGATGGGAAGCCGCATTGCATGCTTGTTTGCAGGAATCGGAGTGCAGGTTTTATTGCTTGATATTCCACCGAAAGAGTTAACTGAGGCAGAAAAGAAAAAAGGATTATCTGCTGATAGTCCTGTGGTAAAAAACCGCATTGTAAATGAGGCATTGGCTGCGGCAGTAAAATCTTCACCATCTCCGCTTTACAGCAAAGACGATTTAAAAAATATTACTACAGGAAATTTTGAAGACAATATGAAAGATATTGCTTCAACTGATTGGATCATTGAAGTGGTAGTAGAAAGGTTGGATATTAAAAAACTGGTTTTTGAGCAGGTAGAAAAATTTCGCAAACCCGGTACACTGGTTACTTCCAACACTTCCGGAATTCCGATTCACCTGATGGCTGAAGGGCGAAGCGATGATTTTAAAAAACATTTTTGTGGCGCCCATTTCTTCAATCCTCCAAGATATTTAAGACTTCTTGAAATTATTCCAACTGAATTTACAGACAAAGAAGTGGTTGATTTCTTGATGCATTATGGTGATTTGTTTTTGGGCAAAACCACCGTTTTGTGTAAAGATACACCTGCTTTTATTGCTAACAGGATCGGCGTTTTTAGCATCATGTCTATTTTTCATTTGATGGATGAACTTGATTTGAATATTGATGAAATAGAAGCGCTTACCGGAACGATAATCGGTCATCCAAAATCTGCCACTTTCCGTACTGCTGATGTTGTCGGCATTGATACGTTGCTAAAAGTGGCGGTTGGTGTCTCTGAAAATTGTCCACACGATGAAGCAAAAGAAATATTTACCATTCCATCATGGTTGCAAAAAATGGTGGACAACAAATGGCTGGGTGATAAAACAGGGCAAGGTTTTTTTAAGAAAACAAAATCTGCTGAAGGGCAGAAAGAAATTCTAACGTTAAATTTAAAAACGTTTGAATACGCTCCGCGACAGAAACCAAAATTCGCTACTCTTGAGACTGCGAAGCCAATCGATGATCTTAAAGAAAGACTGAAAGCTTTATCAGCAGGAAAAGATAAAGCAGGAGAGTTTTACCGAAAATTTCATTATGCCCTTTTCTCTTATATTTCAAATCGAATTCCTGAAATAAGTGATGAGCTTTATCGCATAGACGATGCGATGAAAGCGGGATTTGGATGGGAACTTGGACCTTTTGAAGTGTGGGATCTTTTGGGCGTAAAGCAAACAGTGGAAGCTATGAAAAACACCGGATATGAAGTGGCTTCATGGGTTAATGATTTTCTCACTGATGGAAACGTTTCTTTTTACAAAATTGAAAATGGAAAACGTTTATACTATGACGTTACTAGCAAAAAATATTTTCCTCTTCCTGGCGGTGATTCATTTATTATTTTAAGTGATTTAAAAGAAAAAACGGTTTGGAAAAATAGTGCGTGCAACCTGTCTGATTTGGGTGATGATGTTGTAGCACTCAATTGGAACACCAAAATGGGAAGCATAGGAGGTGAAGTATTAGAAGCATTAAACAAGTCAATTGCGATAGCAGAAGAAAAATATAAAGGGCTGGTTATAGCCAATGAAGCTGCGCAATTCAGCGCAGGCGCTAATGTAGGAATGATCTTTATGCTGGCTGCCGAACAGGAATATGACGAACTGGATATGGCGGTTCGTTTGTTTCAGAATACTACGATGAGAATACGCTATTCTTCTATTCCGGTA
>JAHEZB010000053.1:4098-9087 GCA_023251285.1 Chitinophagaceae bacterium
AGCGCCGCATGGACTTACTCTCGGCGGAGGATGTGAAATATGTTTACATGCGGATAAAGTGCAGGCCGCTGCTGAAAGCTACATTGGCCTGGTAGAAGTAGGAGTGGGACTGATTCCGGGAGGAGGTGGAACAAAAGAATTTACCTTACGTGCTTCCGATGCGATTCAGCATAACGAACCGGAAACCATTCCTTTGCAAAACAGGTTTATTACTATTGGAACTGCAAAAGTTTCCACTTCAGCATTTGAAGCTTTTGATTTAGGGATTTTGCGCAAAGGGCATGATGAAATTTCTATGAACCAAAGCAGAAGAATT
This sequence comes from Chitinophagaceae bacterium, assembly GCA_023251285.1. Lineage (GTDB taxonomy): Bacteria > Bacteroidota > Bacteroidia > Chitinophagales > Chitinophagaceae > Ginsengibacter. The sequence continues at coordinate 4,415 of JAHEZB010000053.1, forward strand.
GCCGATGCCAAAAGAAGCGTTATTGATATTTATGATCGTGGATACACCACACCGGTTCCGCGATCAGACATAAAAGTTTTGGGACGTTCAGGTTTGGGAATGTTATATGCGGGTATCAATGGAATGTATCGTGGAAATTACATAACGGAATACGATGTGTTTATTGCAAAAAAACTTGCCTACGTTATGTGCGGTGGCGATTTGAGCGAAGCAACTCTTGTAAACGAACAATATTTATTAAACCTGGAAAGAGAAGCATTTTTAAGCCTTTGCGGCGAAAAGAAAACACTGGAAAGATTGCAAAGTGTTTTGAAAAGCGGCAAGCCAGTTAGAAATTAATTATAGAGTCAGAAGACTTACTTAGCAGTTTTACTAATAAATTTTAGAAAAATACTTTAAAAAGTTTTGAATAATCAAAACCCGTATTATCTTTGCATTCCCTAAAGCGTACTAAAACAAAACTTACTTGCATCTATCGCGACTTACAGTGGTACAATTCCCGGCATTGAATTGATTTTCTGCTTATATCCTTCGAAAAATAGTAATTCCGGTTTCTCTGAATTAAATCTTTTTTAATTCCTTCCATCCTCTGTAATTACTTCATTAAAGTTTTTTTTAAATAAAGAAAAATAATTCTGTATGAGGAGCGTTATTCTAATTGTTGGAAAATCTTTTGGTTTCAAATTGGTTTCGGGTTCAATATCGAAAACTCAATTAAAAAGTTGTTCAATTAACATCTTTTTTTCACCTGAAGGAATTATGAAAAAACTACTACTGCTTTGTGTACTGAATGTGTTTGCAGCAATCACCGTACTTGCAGACTATACCATTCCGGCAGGAACAAGTATTGATGCTAAAACTCTTACCAACCAATCAGGTGTGTTAACTATTTATGGAACTCTTAATCTGACACAGAATGTAACTTTACCAAACTTTACTTCAGTACTCATAAAGGGAAATGGACAAATTTATTGGACAACCAATCCATGTAACCTCACATTTAGTGCAGGCACTACAATTAGTATTGATAAGACTTCACCCGGACTCCAGCCTACCGCAGGCAATGGTAATGGGTCACAAACATTAAACGTTGGAAGCACCGTTATTGCAGTATCGAGTGATCATTCAAATAAGGCACTGTTTTCTTTTGAGCAGTTTAATAGCTTTGGAGGATTGCCACAATATACGATGGCATCCAATTCGCCTGTTTGCACAGGAACTTCTGTTTCTATGACCGTTGCTCCGGCTACAAATGTTTCTGGTGTGAATTATTCATATCAATGGTCCATTTCACCTGCATCCGGTTCATTTTCTTATAACTCAACCAATACGTCTGTCAGCATTTCGCCTGCTCCCGGCGATTATACGGTTACCTGCACTGCATCCGCTAATTCCTTCTCAACAACTCAAACCGTTAAGATCACCGTTAGTGAGCCTGGAAAATGGTTGGGCAAAAACAGCAACTGGAACGATGCAACTAATTGGGCGTGCGGCGTAATCCCAACTTTGAAAACAAACGTAGTTATTCCAAATGCAGGAAATTATCCACAAATTATATCTGGAGTTGCTACTGTAAATAATATTAGCATTGATAAAAATGCTTCTTTAATAGTAAATGGTACTTTGCAAATAGCAGGAAGTATCAGTAATAGCGGTACTTTCGATGCAAGTAACGGAACAATTGAATTTAATGGTGCTACTACGCAAACAGTTTCCGGCAGCTCGTTTTTGAATAAAACGATCAATAATTTAAAGATCAGTAATGCAAAAGGCTTAAATCTTTCTGCAACGGCTAATGATACTTTAAATCTTACCGGTTTTTTATCTTTTAGCGTAAGCAATGCGACTTTAAATACCAATGATAATCTCACTTTAAAATCTACAGCAGCGGGTACTGCAGCCGTTGGAGATTTGACAAACAATGGAACTTTAACCGGAAATTCCATTAACGGAAACGTGGTCGTAGAGCGCTTTATCAATATAGGTCCTTTGGCTGGACAGCATAACAAAACGTGGGTGATGGTGTCAACGCCGACACAAGGGAAAAGCATTAAAGAAACATGGATGGAAAATGGTGATAAAACTGCCACCGGTTATGGCACGCAGATTACCGGAAACGGAACCGGCTTTGATAGTTATTCTGCTGCTCCGTCACTTAAATATTATGACGATGCAACGAATAACTGGGTTGGTATTACTAATACAAGTTTACCGGTTTACAATCCTGTAGGTTACATGCTTTTTGTTCGCGGCGACAGAAGTGTTACTTTCCCGAATTTTAATAATACCACTCTTCGTACCAAAGGAACTTTAGTAATGGGAAACACTACGCCAATCAAAGTAAAAGCCGGCAAATTTCAAGCAGTTGGAAATCCTTATGCTGCAGATGTGGACATAAGGAAGATCAGTAGTACCGGGATTGTAACTGATATTATCATTTGGGATCCTACTCTTACCATTGGTAGTCAATTTGGCTTAGGTGCATATCAAACTCTTTATAAATCCGGGCAAAATTATGTAAACCTGTTTCCTTCTGCTGCGTATGGTCCTATGGGAACGGTTAACAATTATATTAAAAGCGGGCTGGCATTCTTTGTTCAGTCGTACCAGACAGATGGCCAGGTATCTTTTACAGAAAACGCAAAAGCACCTCAGGCAGGCAAAGGAATTGCAATGAGACAGCAAGACTCTTCAGATAGCACAGCAACTCTCGAGGCAAATTTATATGGAGTATCTGCCGACGGTTCTACTTTTATTAGCGATCGTACTGTGCAACAATTCAGCAGTGACTACGGCAACGATATTGATGGTAATGATACCAGGAAAATTTCTAACTCTTCTGAGAATCTTTCCATCATTTCTAATGGAAAATCATTGGTGATTGAAAGAAGAAACTTACCAACTGAATCTGATACGATCGTCTATAATCTGACAGGTGTGGTAAATCAAAATTATCGTTTTGTTTTCAACGCCTCCGGTTTACAGGTTTCTGGTGTTTATGGTTTTGTAGAAGATAATTACACCAAAACAAGAACTCCTTTAAATATGGATGGAAATACAGAAGTAGACTTTACAGTTAATGCCGTTGCTGCTTCTAAACCTGCAAATCGCTTCAGGATTGTATTTAAAGAAATGCGGGCAATGCCGGTTACATTTACCTCTGTAAAAGCAACGCAAAAGAATACCACGGTGTCTGTTGATTGGAAAGTGGAAAATCAAATCAACCTGCAACAATATGAATTTGAAAAGTCAACAGATGGCAGTCGATTTACAAAAGTTGCTACTGTTGATGCTAACAATAAAAGTGCAGCTGATTATAACTGGATAGATGCAAACCCGGTTGACGGTTACAATTATTATCGGATTCGCAGTGTAGATCTGGATGGAAAAACAGCGTACACTTCAATTGTAAAAGCACAAATCGGCCAAACTACTGCTGAAATCAAAGTATATCCGAATCCTGCGGTTGATGCAAAAGTTTCTGTTGAATTAAATAATGTAGCTGCAGGAGTTTATTACGCACGTTTGATCAATCCGCTCGGACAGGTGATTGTTTCTCAAAAAATAATTCACACGGCTGGAAGCAACACCGAAACCATCCAATGGAATCATTCAACAGCAAAGGGAATTTATCAATTAGAAATTACCAAACCTAATGGCAATACAGAAACTGTGAAAGTAGTATACTGAGTATTTCACATCTTTTAATCGAACAGGAAATCTTCTTTTATTTTTGAAATAAAAAGAAGATTTCCTGTTATTTGTTGTTTTGCTGAAAAAAAATCAGCAGGCAAAAAGAAAATCCCGCCTATTTTTTAACTAAAAATCCCCGACGTTTCATCTTATTTTTACTTAATGAAACGTTCCGGTTCGGCTGACCTTCCTTTACATTATGGCTATGTGCCCAAATGGCTGGCAGAAAGAATGGCCAAACTTGGTTTTCTCATTACCGAATCGATCATTACTGACTATGGCAAAGAAGAAGTGCTTCGACGGCTTTCTGATCCGTTTTGGTTTCAAAGTCTCGGAGCTGTAATGGGAATGGATTGGCACTCGTCTGGCATCACTACTTCTGTAATGGGCGCTTTAAAAAGAGCCATTAATCCGCATTCAAAAGAATTGGGAATTTATATCTGCGGTGGCAAAGGAAAATATTCCAAACAAACGCCAGCAGAATTGTTGCAAATTGCAGAAAGTACCGGATTGAATGGAAATGAATTGGTAAGATGCAGTAAACTCAGTGCAAAAGTCGATAACACTGCTGTACAGGACGGCTTTCAATTATATACCCATAATTTTATTGTAAGTAGTTCGGGAGAATGGACTGTAATTCAACAAGGAATGCGGCCCGATAGTAAAACCGCGAGGCGATACCACTGGCATTCTGAAAATATAAAATCCTTTGTTGAGGAACCACATACGGGCATTTGTGGAATCAATATGGGCAATATTTTAAACCTTACTGCCAGCGAAGCAGATTCCTCAAGAAATGGAATTTTAAATATCAGTACTCAAAATCCTGATGAGATCATTCGCACTTTTCAGCATTTAAAAATGCCGGATCATCATGAAGTAAAAGCCGAAGATGTAAACCTGAAAAGATTGGGCGCTACACTTTGGCTGGCTCATGAACAACAACCAAAGGATTTTGAAGAATTGCTTTTATTACAAGG
>JAHEZB010000595.1 GCA_023251285.1 Chitinophagaceae bacterium
CTTACAACCTTTAAAGAACTGCCTTTTTTTACCGTTGAGGCAATCCAGATTAGTGCCCCTCCCATAATTATAGCAGAGTAGAATAATATAATGTTTGCATAAGGCAAAGGTTCAAAATTTGATACTTCCAGCCCTTGAGCCATCAGGACAAATTTCTGCAACAGCACGCCTATTGTAAAAGTAATTACTTCCCCACGCGAAATATTTCCGCCTTTTTCGCTCGAAGAAATAGGTCGAATTCCTTTTTTTAAAATTTTTATAGAAGTTTAGAACTGCTCTTGAAAAAGAGTTGAGGAATCACATAACTTTTACAAGTCGCGAACAGAACAGCTTGGAGCTGTTTTTTTTTGCTGTTACATTTCCCGCTGATAAATCCAACAATTCCCGATTACGAAAATGCAGTTCCTCAATTCGTAAAGTGATTTTTCATTTTGAAAATAGTTTCGCTGCCCGTTAAACATCAGGGCCGAAATTCTGATGTTGCTATTTTCAAACAATGAAAAATTAAAAAATGCCTCTTTCTTCTTTTAAAACAATCTCAAAGGTTTTTTTATTTATACCGTTCTTTCTTCTTTATTTTTCGGTTTGCTTCGCAAATGATGAGTATAATGGAAAAATAATTGGAAAAGTAATATCATCCGACGGTCAACCGGTTAGCTGGGCTACTATTTCGGTCAAAAACACTTCCCTTTCTGCAATTTCAGATGAAAGCGGAACTTTTATTTTAAAAAACATTAAACCGGGAACTTATACGGTAACCGCGTCCTACACGGGATTTGAACCGGTAGAAAAAATAATATACGTATCAGATGAGCATACTTCTGAAATTTTATTTACAATTGAAAGCAATGCAAAGCAATTAAATGAAGTGATTGTTGACGGAAGAAGCAGCCAAAACCTCAAGCCGGTAACAATTGGAAAACTTGCGGTTGCTCCAATGGATCTTCCTCAAAGCATTTCTATTATCAATGAGAATGTGATTAAAAATCAGCAATCGCAGCGCCTGAGCGATGTTATTAAAAATGTGAACGGCGTTTATCTTTCTTCCACCCGTGGAGGTGTACAGGAAACTTTTGCAGCCCGCGGCTACCGGATGTCGGACGATAATATGTATAAAGATGGAGCAAGGGTAAGCGCTTCTGTGATGCCTGAAATAAGTTCATTAGAACGGGTGGAAATTCTGAAAGGAAGCGCTGCTATTTTGTATGGAAGTGTGGCTCCGGGCGGCATTATCAATATGGTTACAAAAAAACCACGGTTCGATTTTGGTGCCGATGTTTCTATCAGAGGCGGAAGCTACGGTTTGACAAAACCAACCTTTGACGTTTACGGTCCTTTGTCTGAAAAAATTGCGTACCGCATCAATGGCACTTACGAAAGTGAGAACAGCTTCAGGGATGAAGTAAATTCCAAAAGATATTATATCAATCCTTCTTTCCTTTATAACATCAACAAAAGAACAAGCTTATTAATTCAGGCAGATTATTTAAAGAGCAACTTTACTCCTGATTTTGGAACCGGATCTTTAGACAATACGGTTATTGCCCAATTACCACGAAACACTTTCCAGGGAGTGAGCTGGCAATATAATAAGATCAATCAAACGAGCGCTACTGCTAAATTGAAACATAAAATTAATGATTCATGGTCGCTAAATGCAAACGCTGCATACGATGTTTACAAGAGGGATTATTATTCAACAGAAAGGATACAAGCTGCAGCAAATGGCGATTGGGCAAGGCCTTTGAACAGGATCGAGTCACAGGACCAATACCTTTCAGCACAAATCAACATTACCGGAAGATTTAAAACAGGGATTCTGGCCCACACGCTTCTTGCAGGAATCGACGCTGACCGGGACTTCAGTACCAATTTTGCTTTCGACAATCCGAAAATATATGATACGATCAACATCCTTGATCATTCCAAATTCGTTGCGAGAACTGATATTCCGGCTGCCTCAAAAATCTCACAAACGGAAACACCTGTAAACCGCGCCGGTACTTATGTTCAGGACCTCATCAGCATTTCCAATAAAATAAATTTTCTTGCTGGTTTAAGATGGTCTGTTCAAAAAGCAGAAGCAGTGCAAACATCCGATTTAAAGAAAGATACTACTGTAAAAGGCAACCGAAAAAATGATAAAGCCTTTTCTCCACGTTTCGGAATTGTTTATAAAATATTTACGCATACTGCGTTGTTTGCAAGTTATTCGAATTCATTTTCTGTCAACAAAGGAACAAACCGCTCCGTTTGCAGCAAATGGTGTTACTCCCAACAACAATACTTCGCTCCAGGAACTAACCGGGCAAACCACCAGCGATGGAATTGAACTGGATATTTCAGGCCATCCTGTAAAAGGACTTGATATTATAGCAGGATACAGTTATAACAATATGCGCTATACAAAAACTCCTGATACCAAAGGCAGTTATATAGAAGGAGAAAGATTGGTGGGAACGCCTGCAAATACTGCCAACGGAAGCGTATTTTATTCTTTTGATAAGAAATTAAAAGGCTTCAAAATCGGCGCTTCGCTGTTTTATACAGGAGACAGATTTGCAGGGTGGAACAATACTAAAGGCCAGCCTCAGATTTATTCAAGATTAATCCCTGTGAGTGGCTTCACAA
>JAHEZB010000054.1 GCA_023251285.1 Chitinophagaceae bacterium
GTGTCGGTTCGTTTGAATCAGGAGACGATGCGCGTTCTTGAGATAGCCTTTGTGATTCTTCCGCTGCGACATCTGCCCAGTCCCTGGTATCAAGCGGGTGTGTTCCTTCCAGCAAATTCGCTATATAGCCTTTTGTGTAAGTGGGTAAATCAGCCACGCCCTGGACAAGCTCTTCACCCGTATTGATTGCCTTACGTCCGAAGCTTGCCGGGGGTTCAGGAAGTGTGTAATCAATCTCTGCCGCTAATGCTGCCTTATCCATTCCCGGGTAATATTTGGCGTGGATATAGTCGAAAAGTTCAGCATCGGGAACCCTGGCGTAAGCGGGGTTTTTCTGTTTTAGTTCGGATAGGGATATTGGCATGGCAACTCATTGAATATGTACAAGTTGTGATTTTGATATTCTAGCATAATGCGGAAAATATTGACTTTTATATTTTGTTGAGTATTATAGTGTCATGTTGAGTATGTAAGAGTCAGTTAAATGAAAAAAGTATTATCGATTGACGAGATCGTCGGCAACAAGTCAAAGAACATTGGTGGCTTATTACCGCTATCAAAGTCCACATTTTTAAGGCAGGTAAAAAAAGGCCGGTTCCCACAACCGATTTACTTGTCGCCTAAAAAGATTGTGTGGGACCAAGAAAAATTAATAGCAAGTTTAGAGGACAAAAAATGGGCGCTAAAATAGCCATAGCGAAATGCCCTAAGTGTGGAGAGGCAATGAGTCATAGTGGGACTATGACAACTTTATTAGGGTTTATATCTCCTGCTGGACATAATCATGACGATAACTGCCGTACTCGTAATTATTTCTGTAAATGCGGGTATAGTGAAATAGTGTCGAAGAGAAACAAATGTCAAGCATGTGATTGGGTTGGGAAAGAGACTTGTTTTTGCCATATAGGTAAGAAAGTTGATACATGGCCAGAAGATATTATTTTATAACTTAGAGGATAAACAATGAACGAAACGATGAAAACCCCGACTGATGCAACATTAACCGAAACACTGGAAGCCATGCTAAAGGATGACATTCAAAGCATAAGAACAAGGATTATGGTTTATAAAAAAGACCTTACTGTTGAGGTTCATATAACTGAAATTAACGGTGTCAGTGTTTTTGAAGAAGAACGCAATCCAGGCTGAGAAATTAAAAAAGGTTAAACCATGAGCCAAGCTGAAATTATTGAAAAATTTAATTCATTAAGTAGAAGATGTGAAGATATTGGGATTACGTTGAAGATTGTCCCTAATGAACAATTAGGTTTTTTTGATGTTCCCGGAAGTAACGGATTTATTGGATTTGATGATATTGATCAACTTGAGATATTTGTTCGAGGTTATGAGCTTGGTTACAACTTAAAAAGGTGATTAACATGAAAACGATAGCTTTAACAGCAATGCTGCTTGCTTCATTTGCAGCAACCGCCCAAGATGGCGTGTTTGGCCAGCCCGTTTATCAGGGTTTTCCCGGGTCTCAAAGGTACAATGACATTCAGCGTAATAGCTTGTTGCGCCAGCAAAATGAAATTCAGGAACAGCAATTACGACAGCAGGAGGCCGATAGTTACCGGCAGCGCATGGACGCTATTGAGGATAGGGTTAATAAGGACTTTGATGAAATGCAGCGTAACGCTGAGGATAATTCATTGTTGGATGGGGATTAATTATGAATTATTTTTCTGTACCCGAAGCGTGGATAGTGATTGCGTTAATTCTGATTCTAGCAGCGGCAGGATGGATAGGATACAGCAATAGACAGCGCCAAACGATAGAGATAAAGAATGGCGATTGGGAGTGTGTGAAATCAGAACGGCGGATATACTTTCAACCGACACTGATTGGCAAGGTAACTATCATGAAGCCTATAACAAGAAATGTTTGTGTTGAATACAGCCGACATACAAATTAATTAACTAGGACTTTTTAGGAGGATAAAATTGATAAAGTATAGATCATTCTGTGGAGAAATCAAGGCTATCGAAGTGCTGAGAGAAACGGATAAAATGGTTTACATTTCAGAACACACGAGAGAAGCTAAGCGTTCGGATCATCAAAACTGGTTTGATTCGTGGGATGATGCAAAAGCGTTCCTGGTAGCTAAAGCAAAGGAAGAGGTTGCGATTGCGCAAATGAACCTTGAGCGAGCCAAGGTAAAGCTTTGGCAGATTCAGGGTATGAGAAAAATATAATTAATAGTTAGACTTATAGGATTATAGATATGAAAACAGCAATGTTCTTTGCAGTAGGAATTATTTTAGCAACTGGAGGAATTGATGTTACCGATTGGCAACTTTATGCCACCCTGATAGCAATGGCAGTGGCGTGCTATAAGGAATAACTAATGATTAGCAAACTTATTAAATAATTGGAGAAACCATGAACACAATGACATTGAGTGAGGCGGCTATCCATATTGGCGAACTTATAAAGGAATATGGAGATGTCCCACTTGTTCTGTGGGACATGGATTCCGGAAGCTACTTTTCACTGTCTCCAGATAACTTTGAGGTACAGCAGATGAAAAACGGCAAAGTTCGCGTCTCTGTTGGACCGAATAGCTACCAAGACAAAAATGAACAGAAACCGGAGAAGAGACCATTATGACGCATGATGGTTTGAATGTTGGTAGTTTGACGGAAGCTATGATCTACGCAGATGAAAGCTTAACAAAGATTGCAGAGGCGATTAGTGACTTAGCAAGTGCGGTTCTCGAACATGGCTAATATTACAATGTGTACACAGACGCTTTGCCCTAATGCTATCCATTGTTATCGGATACAGGCGAAAGAAAGCGACTGGCAAAGCAAAATGACATTCAACTACACTATTTCAGAACGTGGGGTTGAGTGCTTAAATTACATGCAGATGTATTTCACTGTGTCTACAGACTCAACAGCGGCTAACACAAATAAACAGAGATAATCATGAGCAGTCCAAATTGTAGTTGTTTAGATGATGATGCTTACGTTTGCTGGGCAGACAGGCACAACTTAGGCATGTGCGATGCCGATGTAGTTGAGTCAGATGGCGGTCCCTGTACATGCAGGTGTCATGAAGATCAAGGCGATGATTTAGATGATGATGAATAACTAATGATCCGCCAACTTCTTCAACTGCTCTTCCCGGGGCAATTTAATAAACGCCGCAAGCTTACCGGAATCGTTCAAACTGCTTAACCAATCTTTTTGGGACAGCGTTAGTTTTCCACCGATAGAGTTTGAAAATGTATTAGCCCACCTATCGAATAAACTGCTTTCGGTTGTTTTTTGTCTTTATGTGGCGGGTGATGGTTCTCCTTTTGAACCATTACCAGCAATAACAGGTGATTGTTTGCTTATTATCCCAGGCTTGCTTGGTTTTTCCGCTGGAGTTCCTTTTGTTTTATCTGATGTTAATATTCCAAAAGGATCACTATCTTCCGTTGATTTAGATGGAGCAGTCCCGCTAATCAAGGAATCATAAAGCGCTTTCTTATCGTAGAACTCTTTTACTTTATCAATCCTAAGAGTATTGTCATCATCATAAACACCGCTGTTTATATTTTCCTGAAGCGTGTCTAATTCAGATTTAAGCAACTTTGCCCTATCCATATTATCAGATTTCTTGGCTTTTTCTGTATCGGCTTGAAGTTTAGCCTTTTTTTCTGATTCAAGCGGGTCCGGAGTAGCGACACCTATTTGACCTGTTTCCTTCCTTATTTTCTCTATTTCAGCTTTGCGCTTGTCAATAATAGATTGGGATTCAGGACTGGCTTTAGCCCGGGCTATCTTGCCCTGATACTCTGCTTCTTTGTCTCCTTGGTCATATTTTTGCTGATTGAGAATACTCTGTTCCAGATTCTTTGCTTTGGCTGCCGCCTCTACATTTGCAGGATCAGTTTCAAAAGCAAATTTATCGCGTATTAATTGAGCGGCATCCTGCTTATTTATTTCACGGATACGCTGTTCTTTGGCAATCTCGACTTGATCTGACTGTCTCTTTAATTCTTCCGCGTCCATAAGTTTAATGCGGTCATTAGCGACATCCGTGAAAGCACCAGCGGCGCCAGCTAATCCACCTAAAAAGCTCATGGTTGTGGTCCTTGTGGTTGTTGATCAGCGGAAGAATTAGGCGGTGGCAAACCGGAATCAACCTGTTGCGGAGGCTGCATTTTGGCCTTTATGTCCTCTGGCGATAATTTACCGGAATTGTAATCGTCTATTTCTTGCTTACCTTCCAGGATTTTTTGCTGCAATATGTCAGGTGTTATGCCTAATCTTTCGAGGATAGCTTGTGCTAATGCCTCGGTTGTTCTGGCAACAATATCAGGTGTAACCTTAATCCCTAACCCACGTTCTGCAAAATCGAACGCATGGCACATTAACACAATACCGGCATATACCATAACTTGTGGCTTCATGGATTGATGCGATTGTTGATACATTACCCACATCAACCCGGTAATACCTTTTGATATTGTGCCTATCGGGTCTTTCCTGGATTGCGGATTTTTCACAAGCTCCATATTTGCGTGGGTTTTTGGGTCGAACATGATCTTCTTGCCAGCCAACACAACACGGTTAAACTCATCCTGATTATCGGGAATAACCTTTTCTGTTACGCCATCAATGATTTTTTGTAACAATGGATTCATTATGCGCCCCCAGTAATAATTTTTGCATTAGCCGCCGCTTGCGCCGCTCTTTCCCTTGATGCTTGCAGCCGTTGTTCAGCCGTTGGCATGGTAGTCGATAGAATACCTTTTGCCGGTGCATTGGCATTGGCTATTTGCTGGTTCTTAATGTCTTGTTCATATTGCTGTTGCTGTTCTTGCAAGGCAATCTGTCTATTTTGAAAAGCTTGATTGGAGGCATTATTGGCGGCAGTCAAGTTCAATTCCTGCCCCTTCAAATCCAGGTATTTATCATTCACATCAGAAGTATAGCTGCCCTGAATAAATCCAGCGCCTATTTTCCCAACTTCCAGCGCCGTTTTAAATCCTGGCGACTCCAGGAATCCAAAGAAACTTGATTGATTGGCGGCTTGTGTTGGGGCTATGGAAGTTCCAACGGTCCCTAAATTAGCGCCTTGATTAACGCCAATTTGATTAATACCTTGAGCAACCTCTTGCCCGGTTAATGTTGTCGAACCTGATAATGCAGGAGTAGCGCCTTGAGTTACACCGCTTGTCAGCGAACTGGCCGCGCTTAATGATCCAGGCTCAATGGCTTGAGCTGCTACTGGAGTTATTGTTTGGCTTGTTAATGCTGGCGTTATTGCTTTAGTCGCTGCCGGAGCTATGGATTGTGTGGCCGCTTGGCTTGCTACCTGATCGGTTGCGGCGGATGCAGCGGTTGCAGCGGATGAACTTGCTAAGCCCGCACCTATTCCAGCAACACCGCCAGCAAGACCAATATATCCGCCAATCTTGGCGAGTTTTGTATCGCCCGTCGCTAAACCAACAACTGTCATAACCAAACCAACGGCCACTAAGGTTCCCGCAACAACAGCGGCGACAGCGGCGACAGTCGCAACACCCGCCGCAACTGTTCCGGCGGCAAGCGCCGCACCTGCACCCACTCCAGCTGCGATAGCAAACGGCATTTGTTGTTGCTGGCATGGTGTAGGTTGCCAGCGTGATTCAGGATCACCGCCCCAAGGTTTGACTGTTCCGGTATATCTAATTTCCATCTTTATTTTCCCAAGCAAGTTTTATTAGGGATTCTTTTTTACTTTCCAGTTTAGATTTTGATAGCCCATCAACGGCGTCAATTACCCGTTTCTTTGCTTCAGCATAAATATCATGGTAATCAACATCAAGTTCGACTAACCGCTCTATTTCTTGAGCACAGGCATCTTCAATAATCGATAAGAAATTTAGGTGCAGTCCATCCAGTTTATCCCGCACATTCTTCAATGAACTATCGCCAAACAATGCTTTGTAGATCATTTTAGTTGTTGTTTCAAAATAATGACGGCCAATATTATTCCCATTCTTATCAAGCTTTACGCCGCCTTGTTTATCGGCTGTTCTTTCAAGACATGCAATAGCTGATGTCAATATGTTTCGAATACACTTTCCATTGGCTCTTGCTTCTTGCCAATCTATTGTTAGGCGTTGTTCACGAAGGCGTTGATTTTCTTTTGTCAGTTTTAAAAACGCATCAACTAATCTTTCCTGTCCTTCTTCTGATTTATTGCCGCCGATAAATGGCATTGCAATCAAAAATGAACGCTCATCCAAAACATACATTCTTTGTGTTTTTCCGCGTGAATCAATATAATCTCGCGGCTCCATTTGGAGCCTCGAAACTAACTTATCCAAACTTTTTAGAACATTCTTATGAGTTCTTCCAAACTCCTCAGCAATAATCAAACTTGTTGTGGTTAATTCGCCATTTATGTTTTCTACAATATTTTTCATCTCATCACCTAGTCCAGAATAAAAGGGGTCGGGGCTGATTCTGGCAGCCCCTAACGGTTTCAAGTCCCGCTTGACATAAGCTATTCTTTGTTTCTCGCTGCAATCAGTAATGAAATCCGTGGTATATCAGAATTGTTTTCAACCCAATGCTCACTTTGATTTTCAAACCAGAATAAATCCCCGGCATTCCCTTTGTGCATTTCCCCATCAAAACAAAAGGCCTGTTGAATATCGCCTTGCAATAATAACAGGTATTTGTCTTTGTAAAATTCAGCATGATAACTTTTGTCCACATGCGGATAAACCATTTTACCCGGCGGAATCTTCGTAATCAAACAGCCGCCTAATCGCTCTATGTTTTCTGTAATGACAAGATTATGGATCATCTGCATGACATGAGGCAGCAAATAAGCAATCCCGTACCAATTCTCATAATTTGCATCAGGATTATTGCCAAATTCAACCGGATCATCTTTATTGAAATCAGCATAATCACGATAACGCAGCCAAATATCACTCACATAACGATGAGGCGAATTAGGATAAAATTGGGTCCTGAAATTGTAGAAATTCCATAACTCAGGTTGATTATCTAACTCATCAAGTATCGGTTGAGTCGCGCTGATATGGCGGATAAAGCGCATGTGTTGGCTATTCATTAATCAACGTCTCATCAATCAAATCAGGATCAGTACAATCAGTCGCATGGATGCAGCCGATAACGGCATCGCCATTAATCGCAGTGAACTTATGCACGATATTCGCCTTAACCAGAATAACGTCAGGTGAATAATAAATCTTGGGTTCTTCACCTTCAATATCACACATGACACAACCGGAGAACAATGCGCTCAAATGGTCGAAGTTATGTTTATGTTGAGGTACACAACAATCTTCCTTGATTGTCAGTAATTTTACATAAGCGCCGCCGCCGAAGTGGTGACTAATTACGTCTATCATGAAGATACCATTTATAAAAAGCTTGCATTAACCACTTGCCAAATATATTTCCCCGGTTCAAATACCCCATGATATAGGCCATTTGTCTTGACCACGGATTAACGAATATCAATGACAGCCTGATAAACAACTTACTGGCCAATGTTTTATTGTGCATTCTGTCCAGAAACCATTGTGCTTTCTCGTGATACCAGTCCATAAAATCAGGGTGTTGATCTGCTAACAATTCACCATATAATTGATCTACCCGGAAAATATCATCCGGCATTAACCCTAATTCATGAATCCTTGTGCAGATAACTTTGCCTGATTTTTTATTGCCTTGCTGAACGGATTGCGCGTATTGATAATACGATAATTCCAATGCCCTGTTTGCTGATTCTTGTGACTGCGCCATTTGTTGCTTTTGCAGTTCAATCTGCTGTAGCTGCAAGGCTTTTTGCTCTTCTAAAGCTTTGTCAGGCTGAATAAGGTCTGGTGCCAACCCGGAAGGCGCTGTTACGAAACTAAAGTCAATGCTAGGAACATTTGATGTAGGCACACCATAATTTTGCAATATCCCCTTGTTAGATATTAATTGTGGTGTTGATGGGTTTCCGAAATCTAGGCTCATATTAATAACCTGCTGCCGCCATACGCGCTTGAATTTGAGATAATGGCAATCCTGTTGCCTCAGACATTTGTTGTGGGCTTATATTGTACTGGACCATTGCCGCCGCTATTTGTGCGTCAGAAGCGTCTGCATGTTGTGCCAGCCAGTTATTAATATCAGCCGATGAATAAGTAGGCTGCTGATTAAAATTAATCAGGGTTGCCACATTAGGAACTTGTCCAACCGAGGCAATCAAACCAACCTGGGCCTTATAATTAGCCATTAACTGCTCATACATATATTGCTTGGTTGCCTGATTCAAATTTACGTCAGTCTGTATAGCGGTAATCTGTTGCATCGTTGTGGCGCCAAGATTGCCGTAAATCGATTGCTGATTACGGTCCCCTTGTGCATCATTGTTGATCTGTGCAATTGACGCCTGCACGTTGGCGTTAAAGGTGTCTTGCTGAACCTGCAAAGCTCTATCAGCTTCGTTTTGTCCACCCTGCCAAGTTTGCTGGCTATTCTGCAAAGCTGTTTGTTGTTCTCGGGCTAATTTGTTTTCAGACTGGGTAAGCTTGCTGCCGGCCCCAAATTGGCTAGCTGCGTTAGAGGCCGACATATTTTCTACAGCCATTTTATTTAATTCGTCTGCATTATATCCGGCTGATCTTGCATTAACATCAGCATCGGACGTTGCAATTGGCAATGCCGATTGAATCACTGCGCTTTCTGCGTTTCCGACAGCCATGCCGCTATTGAGCAATCCTCTTGCGTTTGATTGCTGCAAAGAAGTTGTTGCTGCTTGCTGTTGCAAAGGGGAATTTTTGGCCAGTATCCCAGCCAATTGACCTTGAACTGTTTGATCAGGCGTAATGACCCACTTCGACGTATCGGTTATTTGCGCCGGGTTATAGGTGCCTGTCCCGCTAATTGACGCAGGAGTTGACAGATTTGATAGGGGCGTAGAATTTGCCGCAGTATTTGCCGGAACTGTAGTTGGGTTTTGGTTCGTTGCGGTAGTTGTTGAAGGCCTTTTGTTTTTTATTGTTTTGGCAATAATCCCCGTATCAGGCAATGGTGATATGGGCGGCATGGCATTG
>JAHEZB010000596.1 GCA_023251285.1 Chitinophagaceae bacterium
CAGCCGGTAGCTTTCAAAACAAATTTCAGGTTGTTATTTACATTTCTATCAGTAAGCAATTGAAAATCCTGGAATACAACGCCGAGTTCGCGACGCAGATAAGGAATTTTTTTCCAGTCAAGATTTCCTAAATCAAAGCCAACAACCGTTGCTTCACCTTCTTTAAAATCCAAATCTCCATATAGTGTTTTCAGAAGGCTCGATTTTCCTGTACCGGTTTTACCAACGAGATAAACAAACTCACCACGGTTTACAGTAATATTTACATCTGATAAAATGAGAGAATCACCCTGGTAAATATTCACATTCTTTAATTCTACTATTACTTCCGGCATAAATTACTTTATTATTTTTTTCGATAACGGCGTAAAGTTAAATGTATAATTATTTCTTACAAGCAGGAAATATTATTCATCTGTTAAAATGCCGGCTGGGCTTTACAACACATCATTGCTCCTCGTAAATAAACGGTTACTATAGAATGGTAACTGCCAGTAAACCAATAAATAAAGACATTTTTTGATCTCTTTTAAAAAAAAACTAAAAAATAAGTTGATAAACTAATTATTTAGTTATACATTTGAATTACAATTTTAAAATAAACGAAATGAAAACATTAACCAAGGCAGAAGAAGGAATCATGCAGGTATTATGGAAGATGGAAAAAGGATTTCTTGGGGAAATCATTCATGAGATGCCCAATCCAAAACCACATCAAAATACAGTGGCAACGATTCTGAAAATTCTCGTGGAAAAACAATTCGTCGGGATTGAAACATTTGGCAGGATGAACCGGTATTATCCCCTGGTAAAAAAAGAAACCTATTCAAAAGGCCGCGTAAAATCCCTGGTAAAAAAATATTATGAAGGTTCATTCAGCAATATTGTTTCTTCCATGGTAAAAGAAAACAACCTCAGTATTGAAGAATTGGAAATGCTTGTAAAAGAATTGAAAAAGGGTAAATAAGTTAAACCGCGCTGTACTTTAATACGCACCTAAAAACATTCATCATGATCACTCTTGCATGGTATTTATTGAAAGTAATTATTTGTTCCGGCATTTTATGCGGCTATTACTTTTTAGCGCTCAGAAATAAAGTATTTCATCGTTGGAACCGGTTTTATTTATTGGCAGCCGTTGTTATTTCTTTATTAGCACCAATTATAAAAATTGACATTTTCCAAAATAATGATAATAAAGGAACGGTTGTTCAAATGTTGCAAACCATTAGTTATGGGGATGAAGCAGTAATAGAATACAGTAGAAACAGTAGCTTCCAGCTAAATACAGAAAATGTAACCGAAAGCGCTTACTTGTTGATTTCCCTGATTTTCTTAACCATCTTTTTTGTTTCGTTATTTAAAATAAAAAGGCTGAGGAAAAAGTATCCTGTAACAAAAATCGATGACATTAGTTTTATCAATACAAATGCAAAAGGAACGCCATTTTCATTTTTCAAATCAATTTTTTGGAATGATGCAATCAACCTTCATTCCAGCTCAGGCCAGCAAATTTTTAATCATGAATTAGCGCATGTAAAAGAGAAACATTCTTATGATAAAATTTTCATGAATATGATTTTAATCCTTTTCTGGATCAATCCATTCTTTTGGCTGATGCGCAAAGAATTGTACATGATCCACGAATTTATCGCGGATAAAGAGGCGCTGGAAGATACTGATATCAGTGCTTTTGCAGAAATGATACTGCAAACTGTTTACCCGGGTCAAAATTTTTCCAATACCAATAATTTTTTCTATTCACCCATAAAAAGGAGGATCCTTATGCTTACAAAAAATAAAAATCCGAAAGCTAATTATTTAAGCAGGTTGCTCGTTTTGCCGCTTGCCGCAATTGTGTTCTTTGCATTTACGTTAAAAATACATTCTGCCGATCGAACCAATCCATATGATGGCAAAAGAATTACTGTGGTAATCGATGCCGGGCATGGAGGCGTTGATAACGGCGCCACAGTCGGCGGGTGGAATGAAAAAGACATCACGCTTTCCCTCGCAAAAAAGATTGCTGCATTAAATACAAATGAACACATAAACATTTTGCTTTCACGGGATAACGATCAAATGTTTTCTGTAAAAGATCGGGTTCTATTTGCAAAAGAGAAAAAAGCGGATTTATTCATTTCACTCCACCTCAACTCCTCAGCAAACAAACAATCAGACGGTTTTTCTGTTTTGATTGATAAAGAGAATAGTCGAAAAAATCTATTGCTCGCATCCACATTGATAGATGAATTAAAAAAATCGTACAAAACCGAAGAAAAGATAGGACTGCGGAAAAATGGAGTTTGGGTTCTTGATGAAAATGTCTGTCCTGCAGCTCTAATTGAATGCGGGTATTTAAGTAACTCGACTGATGAAGCTTTTATTACGAATAATGAAAACCAGGAAAAGATCGCGATAAATATTTTAAATGCAATAGAAAATTATGCTGTGCAGAATGCAACCGCTGATGCTAAAAATGTACAAGATACAATTCCAGACAACAAAGTGGGAAGCGGTGTATTTGTAGACGCTAAAGACACAGTTTTTATAAAATTCAATAAATTAGTTCAAATGACAAGTCCCGAGAAAACAAATGTCAATCTGATGAAGGCAATTCTTATTGTA
>JAHEZB010000597.1 GCA_023251285.1 Chitinophagaceae bacterium
GCAAAAGAATTAAGAAGTAATGAAGATAATGAAGCTGTAATTTTTAAAAATGCAAATGCAAATAGTACGATAAAAATTCAAAAAGGTGATGCCGGATATATCACTGTTTTTTCATTGCCTTATCTTTTTGAAAATATCGTTTACTCATTAAAGCCAGGTGCATCAAGCCTTCCTGTTGCAACAAAAAAAGGATGGTATGTTTTTAAAAATGCAGGCGAAAGAAAAGCAGTTGGAAACATTATGATCGCTCAGATTTTATTCGCCGTGCCGGAAGGATTTGATCAGCAAAGGTCAGCAACAAAAAAACTGGCTGATTCTGTTTATAATGCATTAATGAATGGAAGTGATTTTGCAACATTGGCAAAGCAGTTCAGCGACGACAAAAACACCTATTTAAACGGTGGATTAATGCCTGAATTTGGAACGGCCAAATACGATTCTGTGTTTGAAAACCAAGCATTTTCACTCAAAAAAGATGGTGAAATTTCTAAACCTTTTGAAACAAAATTTGGCTATCATATCATCAAACGAATTTCTGCCACACCGGTTCCTGCGACAACAACTGATGAAGCATTTATGAACCATTTGAAACAGGAAGTTATAAAAGACAGCCGCATCGAGGTCGCGAAAGACAAATTTTTGAAAGAGATATCGCCTGTTATTGGTTACAAAAAAAACAACGTCAACGAAGAAAATTTATGGCAGGTCAGCGACAGTTCCTTGATGCGCAATAAAAATATAACTGCCGGAAAGGTGAACGAAAGCACCGTTTTATTTTCCTTTAATGATCACAAAACAGTAAAAGTGGCCGATTGGATTCTTTATTTGAAAAATTCAAATGCTGTTGCCGGAAATGATCACAGCTCGTACAAACAATTGTTTTCTCAATTCGTTAAAGCATCGGCATTTTCAAATTATGCTTCCAGGTTGCAGAATTATAATGTGGCTTTTACAAACCAGATTGAAGAATTCAAAGACGGCAATATGCTTTTTGAAATCATGCAGCAAAAAGTGTGGAACAAGGCGGCGGAAGATACAAGTGGGTTAATAAAATATTACAATGCAAACAAGGAAAAGTATTTTTGGACAAACAGTGCAGATGCGATTATTTTTTCCTGCGCAAATAAAACAGTAGCCGATAACGCTATTGCCCAATTGAGAAGAAGAAAAACATGGCGCGAAGTAGTAGCAGATGATTCAACACAAATACAGGCAGATTCAGGCAGATTTGAGCTGGGCGCAATTCCTGTGATTGACCGAACAATTTTCAGAGACGGATTAATCACCTTGCCGGTTATCAATAAAAATGATGGTACTGCCGTATTTGCTCAAATCATCAAAGTATATTCGGGCAATGAACCAAAAAACTTCCAGGACGCACGCGGAATGGTAATCAACGATTATCAAAATTACCTGGAAGCAAAATGGGTTGCTGAATTAAAGAAAAAATACCCGGTGAAAATAAACGAAAAAGTATTTGATTCTTTATTGCATAATACCGCTTTCTAACTATTGATCGCTTTTATTCCAGGCAATTCTTTTCCCTCAAAATATTCGAGTAATGCTCCGCCTCCGGTTGAAACATAACTGACTTTATCGGCGAGATGAAATTCATTAATGGCTGCCACGCTATCGCCGCCACCAACTAAACTGTAAGCGCCGTTTTCTGTTGCTTTTGCTACCGCTTCTGCAATCGCCTTTGTACCCGCCTGGAATTTTTTCATCTCAAAAACGCCCATCGGTCCATTCCATAAAATGGTTTTGCTTTGCATAATTGTGTCCGTAAAAATCTTTATGGATTCCGGACCAATGTCCAAACCCATCCAGCCCTTTTCAATATGATCGTTGCTCACAATTTTTGTATCCGCGTCTTCTGAAAACTTATCGGCGACAACGCTGTCAACCGGTAAAAGAAATTGCACATTTTGTTGTTTTGCTTTGGATAAAATATCATTCGCCAGGTCTAATTTATCTTCCTCGCAAAGACTGCTACCAATTTCCTTGCCCTGTGCTTTTAAAAAAGTATAAGCCATGCCACCACCAATAATAATGTTGTTTGCTTTCTTTAATAAATTCTCAATGATCTCAATTTTATCAGACACTTTAGCACCACCAAGAATCGCGGTGAATGGTTTTTCAGAACTGTTCAGAACTTTTTCGGCATTCGACACTTCTGCATTCATCAGCAGACCAAACATTTTTTTATCAGCGGGAAAAAATTGAGCAATAACTGCTGTGGAAGCATGTGCACGATGGGCAGTGCCAAAAGCATCATTTACATATACATCGCCCAGTGAAGCAAGTTTTTTTGCGAATTCTGCATCGCCTTTCTCTTCTTCTTTATGAAAGCGAAGGTTTTCTAAAAGCAATACCTCACATGGTTTCAATTCTTTTGCTTTTTGTTCAGCTTCAGGGCCAATGCAATCATTTGAAAATAAAACGGTAACACCAGGTAACAATTCTTTCAAATGCGGCAATAAATGTTTCAACGAAAATTTATCTTCAGGTCCACCTTTTGGCCTGCCAAAATGCGACATCAGAATTACGCTTCCTCCATCATCAAGAATTTTTTTGATTGTGGGAATTGCGGCGCGCATTCTTGTATCATCAGTGATATGATAATCCT
>JAHEZB010000598.1 GCA_023251285.1 Chitinophagaceae bacterium
TTTTTTTATAATCAATTCTTTATAGTTCAACAAATATAAGGCAACAGCAAAAGGACAAATACCGATGTTTTTGATTTTCTTATTCACAAACTTTATTTCATATAAAAAGCATTCATAAAAATCATTAACATCTTATTGAGATTTGGATGGAATAATTTTACGTAGATATTTCTAAAATAATTTTGTTATGAAAAAAAGCATGTTTCAACTGGTATTTTTCCTCGCAGCAATTCCAGTTTTTGCAACAAGATGCGTCCAGGCAAAAAATGAAAAGACTTCAAGCGACGCTTTAACGACAACTTTTGACAACAGTAGAAAAC
This sequence comes from Chitinophagaceae bacterium, assembly GCA_023251285.1. Classification (GTDB taxonomy): domain Bacteria; phylum Bacteroidota; class Bacteroidia; order Chitinophagales; family Chitinophagaceae; genus Ginsengibacter. The sequence continues at coordinate 321 of JAHEZB010000598.1, forward strand.
TCGATACGGCTACTTTTGCTGCGGGTTGTTTTTGGTGTGTTGATGCGCAGTTCAAGCAATTGAAGGGTGTAGAAAAAGTAATTTCAGGCTTTAGCGGCGGCCATGTAAAAAATCCAACGTATGAAGAAGTTTGTACCGGTACAACAGGCCATGCGGAAGCGTGCAATATTATTTTTGATCCTTCTCAGATCACTTATGATGAATTACTCGAAGCGTTTTTTACCGCTCATGATCCAACACAGCTCAATAGACAGGGAAATGATGTGGGCACACAATATCGCTCTGAAATATTTTATCATAATGCGGCACAAAAAGAAAAGGCAGAATATTATATCAACAAACTAAATCAAGTAAAAGCTTATAAAAATAAAATTGTAACACAGATAGCACCTTACACAGCTTTTTATGAAGCAAAAGATTACCACCAGGATTATTACGATAAAAATCCGGACCAGGCATATTGCCATTTCGTAATCCAACCGGAAGTGGAAAGATTCAGAAAGGTTTTTAAAAATAAACTGAAGAATCCTTAAGCATCAATTCTATTAACCGAACAAAAATATAAACATGAAATCCCTATTTGTATTATCCGCTATTTTCCTTTCATTTTCTTATGCAAGTTGCCAGCAACCTGCGGTAAAAAATCATGTAAAAAATCCTTATTACTCAAATACCGATACAGCTAAGTTGCATGTATCGAACGCCGAATGGAAAAAGATCTTGCCGCCAGAGCTTTATGCTGTTGCCCGGGAACAGGCTACGGAACGTGCTTTCACCGGAAAATATTGGAATAAAGATCCGAGAGGAACTTATTATTGCGCCGTTTGTGGCAATAAACTTTTCAGGTCTGATGCCAAGTTTGAAAGCACCTGCGGCTGGCCCAGTTTTTTTGAACCTGTGAGGAAAAACAGCGTTATCTATCGTGATGACAATTCGTTGGGCATACATCGGATCGAAGTGATTTGCGCGCGCTGCGGCTCTCATCTTGGACACATTTTTGATGATGGCCCTGCGCCAACCTATAAGAGATATTGTATGAATTCTGTTTCTTTGGATTTTGTGCCTGATGGCAGTGCGACAGCAAAAAAATGATGGCGCTGAATGATGTAGTTTTAGATTTTTACATCCATTAAACTCCTAATATTTTTATAATTCCAGCAACATTCTTTTTTTCAAAAAACCTGATGAGCTTTGTAATCATTTTTAATGGAAACCCACGTGGAGTTGCAATACTCTTGCCCAGTTGTGCGATTCGTTTATCCCTGCCATCTGTACAATTTTCGTAATCCACGTCTTTTTTGTTACTTAAATCTTCTGCAAAGCTCCATGCTCCATCACGAGCGGTAGCAATGCTAAAGCTGACAAGCATTTCATCATAGTTGAAGATCTTTAAATCCAGCAATTTCATTAACGGATTTACTTTCGTGAGGCAATCTTCCACGTTATCGATCATAGAGGCTAAAATGCCGTTGATGGTATTAAAATCATTGTGAATTCCTTCCAACAAAACTCCCTGCATGATCAGTCCTGTGGAAACACCCAGATCGAAGTTGATGTGCGCATTCATTCCCAATAACAAATGCTGGATGACCAGCGTAGAATTACCGGTGAAAGCATCAAAGGCAATTTTCCAGCATGCAGATGTTTCCTTTCCATCCAGCCATAAATAATAGGCGTTCAGATATCGTGTAGCAAAGGCAACGTCCAGTTTTTCCATCCGGATGCCATCTTCAAAATCCTTATTATCAATACACTCTTTTACCTTGCAGGTTACTTTATGATAAAGTACAGCAAAGTAACCGGCCGGACTATTATTAAGTTCACAGTAAGAAATAATTTGTTCCAGTTGAGCAATTACTTCATCTATTGTACCGGGTAATTTTAATTGTAGTAAATCGTCTTTTGTAACGGTTTCTGGCGCAGTAACCATCATTTGTATTTTATATAAAAATAATTAAATCAACAGGAAAGGGACAAATAATGTCAAATCATAAACGCAGATTCAGTTAGTTTGGATAAGGTAATATGGTTGGTTTGCTTTTTTGATATGTTATTAAGGTAAGAAGGTTTTTAGAATATAGGAGGGTATATAAAGCGGATAAGTTTTATAAAAATAAACTAGAAATCTTTTTCAAAACCAGTTATTGATGAGTGTGACATTTATTAATTGAATTATTTGATTAATGACGTAATATCTTTTTTTGAAGGAATTCAAACCTTATTACCTTAGTAACCTTCCCGGCTTATATTTTTCAAAACCTTATTATCTTATTAAAAGATTTTTATCAGAAAAGAGTAAAAA
>JAHEZB010000055.1 GCA_023251285.1 Chitinophagaceae bacterium
GCTGCGATTGTACTGATTATAGTAGCTATTGTAGTTTTTTTTTATGTAGATTGGATATTTGATAATATTATTCTTGCCCCATCCCAAACTAATTTCATATCCAACCACGTACTTTGTAGTCTAAGCCATAGCTTACACCTCGGTGATTCGCTTTGTATGCCTCCGGTTAATTTTCAATTACTGGGAAGCACCGTCAGTGGGCCTTTCATGTCGGCCATCAGTATTTCTTTTATGGGCGCTATTATTATTGCCTTTCCTTATTTAATGTGGGAATTATGGCGCTTTATAAAACCCGCATTATCTGCAAAAGAAGTAAGCTACGCGACAGGAAGTATCGGTTGGGTTTCACTGTGTTTTTTTACCGGCGCTGCTTTCGGCTATTATTTATTAGCTCCTTTTACATTTAACTTTCTTGCAAATTTTCAATTGGGGCATATGGGTGTTTATAAATACATGCCTACTCTTGATGATTATATTGATACACTTACTTCGCTTATACTTGGTTGTGGGCTTGCATTTGAGCTTCCCGTACTCGCTTATGTACTTTCAAAACTTGGATTGATTACACCGAAATTTTTAAAAAATTATCGCAAATATGCCTATGTAATCATTCTGATTGTTGCCGCTGTAATTACTCCTTCACCCGACTGGACAAGTCAGACGATTGTTGCAGTTCCGTTAATTATTTTGTATGAAATAAGCATTTTTATCAGCAAAAGAGTGGACAAACAACGCAAGGAAGCTGAAGCACAATGGGACTAAACGCCTTCATTTGTTTCTTAAAAAAATCGCCATCAAATAAAAGTTAAATCATCTGCTGAGGAGGGAAATAATTTTGAGAGAAGCACTGTTTTTTTTAGCTTGCAGTACCTCCTGAAAATGAAAACCCGTACAATAAACATATCGCTGATTCTTTTATTTTGCTGTTTGTTTTTTTCATTTAATTCCAGCAAAAGGACAAATGACGATGAATCTGATTTTATCAAAGAGATCATCAAAACGAGGACAAAGGCGAATCCATATTATATAATTATTTCCAAGAAGAGTTATGAACTACGGGTTTATGACAACCAAGGCTGGTACGCTACTTATCCATGTGTTTTTGGAAGCAACGACCTTCGCGATAAATATATGGCCGGCGATAAAAGAACTCCCGAAGGAAATTTTAAAGTCATTGTAAAAAGGAATAACAGCAAATGGAAATATGAGCTTTTATTGGATTATCCGAATCAAAACAGTTACCAAAAATTTGACACAAGAAAAGCAGAAGGACTGATTCCACGAAACGCGCAAATCGGCGGTGGTATTGCGATTCACGCCACCAGGCCACAGGAAGAATGGACTGTAGATTATTATCAAAACTGGACTGATGGTTGTGTTTCACTGAAATATACAGAGGCAGCGGACTTGTACAGTTATATTCCTGTTGGTACCCCGGTTACTATTGAAAGGTAGTTTCTGATTTTGCATTAATTTACAAATTTTCTTCAAACGCAATAATTGCACTTCTGCTATTTCTACACGAACGGCATTTTTAAAATATTTTTGAAGTTTGCCGTCTCTTCGTCTCGCATGTGAGTGTCCACACCAAATTTCAAATCCTCGCCGGATAGCTTTTTGAATGTTCCAATAACCGGTCCCAAAAACTAAATACATCTCCGTAATTGCAATTCGTGTACGGCATTTGATAATGATGGTGAACCTGATGAAGATTTGGAGTAATGAAAATACATCCAATAATAATATCCATTTTTTCGGGCAGGCGATAGTTTATATGAGCAAACATCGTTGTAAATACCTGGATAATCTGGCGCAATAATATAGCCCAGAAAATTGCACCAGTAAAAAATATCCAAAGCAAAGTGAATGAAAGTCTTATTAGATTTTCTGCCGGATGTTCCCTCAATGTAGTAGATATGTCCACAATTTTATCAGAATGATGAACCAGATGAAATCTCCACAAAGTTTTAGTTTTATGCATAAAAACATGATAGATATATTCACCGAAATCAAGCAGTATAAAAGTTGTCAAAAAAAGAAGGACATGATTTTTCTCAATATGGAAAGAATATAGCAAACCAAAATGATGTATAGAAGTCCATCTAATAACCCCAACAAATGCAACTCCTAAAAGCAATTGACCGGGCAGATTAGTGATAATAAAAGGAGCATTTATAAAAGCATGTTTCCATTTCCTATAATTGAAAAATACACCGTATATATTTTCAATAGTCCAACTGATAAAAAAGAGGCTAACAAAAAGTATCATTTGTACCAGGTCGCCATGTGAAAAAATGAAGTTTAAAAATTGGTGATTCATTGGTGGTAGTTAATAATTTTTTCCCAAACCTTTTTTAAATAAAACGTCTTTTCCTATTAATTGCAAATCCCAAAAGCCTCGTGCTTTTAGGATGCCGGTTTTGTAATGCCGGCATTTTGGTGTGTTCCCAATCTTGATTTTCGTGGCTAAATATAAGATTTGTCATTACCATTAAGCGAATAATTTTTCTCTGGTATGAATTTTTTTCACTCGTATTTGTAAAAGTGCGCCGGCTTTTGTCATCAGTATCATTTAGAATAATGTTACAGTTTACAAACATTGTCGTTCATTCAATAATTCAACCTGATTTATATCGCAGCTATTTTTAAATTCGTTGGATTTAAGCGCATGTAACTCTTTAAAATCCAATCTACGTTTTATTTAATCACCAAAAAAATCAAAATAACTTCGAACAAAAAAACTTTTAAAACTCATTTTCTGATCAGCAATAATTGAAGACCGCTTTTTTATTTCGTGTAAGAAATTGAAACAAACGAAACGCGTGAAATATAAAGACAATACGGCACATCCAATCGAAAAGCAAATATTTTGAGCTTGAAAAGGATTAATATCTTTTAACAAAACATCTTTATTTATACTCCTTGTATTTATTTCTTTCGCGCAACTATTTATTTTTATTTTTGTGGAGATGAATAACGATGAGTGATTGAAAAAATTTCGCAATTAGATACTTTGCTTTGCGAACTGAATAAGTAATCGTAACCAACAAAAAAATAAACTACTTTGGCAACGCAAGATATAGCTGTTGTTATTCCGGTTTTTAACGAAGAAGGTAATATTAATGCCATTGTAGAAAAATTGGAAATGGTATTTAGAGGCCTTCCGGAAATAAATTATAAAATAATTTTTGTTGACGATGGAAGCGTTGATTCGTCTCTTCCATTGATAATGAAACTTTGTCAGCAAAACCCTCGTTTGTTTTACATAAGCCTTTCAAGAAACTTTGGAAAAGATAATGCAATTATTGCCGGATTGCAATCTGTAAAAGCTGATGCGGCAATTTCTATGGACGCGGATTTGCAGCATCCTCCGGATTTAATCCGTGAAATGGTTAAATGCTGGCAGGAAGGTTATGAAGTGGTGTATGCATTTCGAAAAGATAAAAATAAGCACGCGCGTTTTTTGACAAGATTAAGATCATATCTTTTTTACAAAGCGATAAATGCATTTTCTGATGTAAAATTGGAAAATGGTATTTCTGATTTTAAACTTTTGGATAAAAAAGTTGTTGAGATAATCAACAAACTTCCTGAAGAACGTCCCTTTTTACGGGCCCTGGTGAAATGGGTAGGTTTTAAGCAAAAGGGATTAGAATACGAACCCATTGCGAGGCATTCCGGTAGCACAAAATATACATTGGAGAACTTAATAAAGTTGGCAACGCAAGGACTGACGTCATTCAGCACCAAACCGTTGACATTGGCTATTTATCTCGGTTTTTTCTTTTCTGCTACATCTTTATTATATTTCCCCTACGTAATGCTAAGCTTATATTTTCATTGGCAACGAACCGGCTCGGGATGGGCTTCCGTAATTGTTAGCATTGTTTTTTTTGGTGGATTACAATTAATTATATTGGGTATAATTGGACTGTACCTTGGCAAAACCTTTACCCAGGGCAAAAACCGGCCTCGCTATATAATTGGAACTTCCAATATTGAGAACGAAAAAAAATTTTTTACTGTTGTAATTTCTATGAATCTTATTTCTTGTGTTCCGGAATACGCAGAATTTCCTCTGACTTAAAATCCTTTTTTATCAACTGTCTGGCTATAACTACCCATATAAAAAAACACGGCAACGCCTTTAACGAATAAGGCTGAATAAAATTAATCCTGATATTCCGAGGAAACAAATCCGTTGGGGATAGGCTGGTGATAATTATAGCAAACCAGAGCAAAAAATAAACCATGAAATTTTTAGGATTTTGGATAACGAACCAGAGTGCCACTCCTGACATTGCAATAATGTAAGTAGGGCTTTCAGCCGACGAACTAAATATGACAACACCAATCAAGACCAGGGAAAGGTACGTAAGCTGAAAGGCTTTGTTTTTTAATTGAGCAAATCTTAAAAGAGGAAATAAATAGAAGAAGCCAGCAACAAAAGTAATAACAAGATTTAAGTATTCTGTTTTTATCAAATGCCTTAGCATTCCCATTACAGAAATGTTTTGCATGACAGATGTTTCATTCACCGAATTTTTTGTCACCAATGTGTGATACCAGTCAAGATAAGAATGAATTACAAATGACGGAGATGAAATAAGCATCGGTAAACAAAAAAATACTGCTGCCCAAAAAAGAAAAGAAAGTGCAAATGCCATTTTATTGCGGGAAAAGAGAATAAAGGCAAAACCTGCAATTCCGTATAATTTTAACATGAAGCCGAGTGCAACAAACATGGCGGCCCAAAAATCTTTTTCTTCCTTAACATACGTGTAAGATAGAAGGATCATCGCAGCGATTATGCAGTTAATCTGCATATTTTGTACAGCAGTCATCATTTCAACCAGACAAATCAACAAAATAATATTTTGATTTTTATAACTGACGGGTAGTTTTCTGATTGCAAAAAATAAAAAGGCAGCGTTGACAACAGACCATAAAAAAGCGCCTGCATTTACAGGAAGCAAGGCAAATGGTGAGATCAAAATACTAAATACAGGACCATACAGGTATGAGCCCAAATTTTCTGAAGGATAGTATGTATACAAATCCATCTGATGTATAGCATGCCAGAATACTTTTCGATAAACAAGGAAATTTCCAATACTACCAGGACCTAAATGGATTTTTAAAAACGCTCCCAGGCAAGCAAGTAAAAACCACAATACAGATGCAAAAGAAAATCTAAAGTTAAAAAGCTTTAGATCATGAGCGGTAAGGTCCATAATAAGTTTTAAGCATAAATCAAAATGTTCAAAAGAAAGGTCTTTAAGAGTAATGGTTTCAATATTTTTACATTGAAATCATATATCAATTTTCATACAAAAATGCATTTTATACCGGATAAATAATGAATGAAATTCTATTAACATTTGACGTTGAAGAATTTGACCTTCCACTTGAATATGGAATTCCAATTTCAATCGAAGAGCAAATGAAAGTGGGGAAAAAGGGGCTGGATGCAATTAATGAAATTTTTGAAGATCCTGATATTCGTTGTACCCTGTTTACCACAGCCGCTTTTGCCTCGCAATTCCCTGAAAGCATTGTTCATTTATCGAAAAAGCATGAAATCGCTTCTCACACATATTATCATTCATCGTTTCAAAAAGATGATTTAAAAAATTCCCGGCTCGTTTTAGAAAAAATTACTTCACAAAAGGTATTTGGATTAAGAATGCCGCGAATGAAAAAAATAGATGCCGTTTGGATACAAGAGGCAGGTTATAAATATGATTCTTCTGTTAATCCAACATGGATCCCCGGACGATATAACAATCTTACAAAACCGCGTACGATGTACAAGGAATGCGGCTTTCCTAAAATTCCTGTATCGGTTTCTCCTAATTTCCGGATTCCATTATTCTGGTTGGCTTTTAAAAATTTTCCCTACTCTTATTTTAAAAGACTCGCTCTGCAAACTCTAAAAAAAGATCAATATTTATCCCTCTATTTTCATCCCTGGGAATTTACAGATTTAAACGATTATAAATTACCCTGGATGACCAAAAAAAAATCAGGAACAGAATTGCTTGACAGACTAAAACGGTTCCTTGAAGAGATGAAGAACGAAGGCCATTTTATAACAATGAATTCTTTTTTAAATAAAAAAATTATTTGAAGGTTAAAAAAGATATTCGAGAAGTTTACATAGGCTTACCATCAATTTCTTCTAAACGCCGCTTAATCCTTCTCTTCAAATTTTCAAATGTTTCAGGAAGGCGTTCTACTATCTTTTCAAGGAAGTTTTTCCCCAAAAATTAGTTACAACACAATATTTTGCCTCCTGTCACTTTTTTCGGGATAATCGGTATTAAAATGCAGGCCCCTGCTTTCATGCCTGAATTGCGCACTTTTTACTATTAAATATCCAACGGTGATCAGGTTTCTTAATTCACAAAGTTGCGGCGAAACCGTTGCAGTCTTATAAAATTCTTCCGTTTCTGTATGAAGCAGGTCAAGCCTTTTCATCGCTCTTTCAAGCCTCACATTTGTTCTTACAATACCCACATAATCGGTCATCAACAATTGCAATTCTTTAAGGCTTTGTGTAATTAAGATCATTTCTTTTGGAGCATTCGTTCCTTTTGCATTCCAGTCTGGAATGGCTTCATTAAATTCTATCGTTTTTATTCTTTTTACAGCATCCAAATAACAACGGTGAGCAAATACCATTGCTTCTAAAAGTGAGTTGCTGGCAAGCCTGTTGGCGCCATGCAATCCGGTACTGGCGCACTCTCCGCATGCATATAAATTCCCAATTGAACTTCTCCCCCATTCATCCACTTTAATTCCACCACAACTGTAATGCGCTGCCGGAGCGACAGGAATATATTGCTTGGAAACATCAATTCCGATGGACAAACACTTCTCATAAATATTGGGAAAATGATGCAGAAATTTTTCGTGGTCCATTTTTGTACAATCCAGAAAAACATGTTCTGTTCCATTTATTTTCATTTCACTGTCGATGGCTCTTGCTACAATATCACGCGGCGCCAGATCTTTTCTTTCATCGTACTTTTCCATGAAGGCTTCGCCTTTTATATTTCGCAAAATTCCTCCATCACCGCGTACCGCTTCTGTAATTAAAAATGCCTGCCCGCTTTTTCCAGCTTCATACAAGGCAGTTGGATGAAACTGAATGAATTCCATGTTTTCAATTCTTCCTTTTGCCCTGTAAGCCATTGCCACACCATCGCCTGTAGCAATCGACGGATTGGTAGTGGTGCGATAAACCTGTCCATTTCCACCGGTAGCCAGCAAAGTAATTTTTGAAATGATTTTTTCAATCTGATTGTTTTCCAGGTTCAAAACATAAACGCCAAAACATTCAATATCAGGTGTCGATTTTGTGACCAAAAAACCAAGGTGATGTTGCGTGATAATATCGACTACAAAGCAATGGTCTATCAATTGAATGTTTGGCCTTTTAGCAATTTCTTCAAGCAATGTATCTTCTATTTCTTTTCCGGTAACATCCTTATGGTGAAGAATTCTGAATTCACTGTGGCCGCCTTCCTTTCCCAATGCATATTCACCCGTTTTATCTTTGTCAAAATCAGCGCCCCAGTTTATTATTTCCTTGATTCTTTCTACACCTTCTTTCACAACAATTTCTACAACTTCCGGATTGCACAAACCATCGCCTGCAATTAATGTGTCTTCAATATGTTTTTCAAAACTGTCATTTTCAAAATCAGTAACGCCTGCTACGCCGCCCTGGGCGTACTTTGTATTCGTTTCTTCTGAAATTGTTTTGGTTAGAATCGTTATGGTTTTGTCAGGGCATTCTCTTGCAACTTTCATGCATAAGTGAGCCCTGCAATGCCACTGCCGATTACTAGAAAATCTGTTTTCATTTTATAATTTAAGCTGTTTATCAAAATTGAATGAATCAAAAAAATACTTTTTTGCCTAAAGTTTTTGATGTTAATAAATATTCGGAATAAAAAAAATCTGAGCAAAAATAGGAGGCAATTGTTTGTTGTATCCCATTTTTAAAAAATTAGCAGCTTTTAGGAGGTACTCTAATGATAAAACAAAAATCGTCTTATTTATTGCTTTGCTGAAGCTTGATCAAACCGCAGCAGCAACAGCCGGCTCAACCCATGCATTGTTTTCCTTCAACAAACTGATCAGTTCTTCTACAGCAATTGCTTCAGGAATATTTCTTTTCACCACTTCTTTTCCTTTGTATAACGTGATCTTTCCAGGGCCGCTTCCTACATAACCAAAATCAGCATCAGCCATTTCCCCGGGACCGTTCACAATACAACCCATGATGGCGATCTTTAATCCTTTCAAATGATGTGTTATGGCTCTTACTTTTGCGGTTGTTTCCTGGAGGTCGAATAACGTTCTGCCGCAGGAAGGACAACTGATAAATTCGGTTTTCGAAATCCTCGTTCTTGATGCCTGCAAAATTCCAAACGCAATAGAATTGATTAATTTATAATCAGGAACTTCATTGTTATCCAGATAATGATCGCTCAGTAAAATGCCGTTTCCAAATCCATCAATTAAAAGCGAACCGCTCTCAATCGCAAAGTGGATCAGACTTTCAGCAGTTGTCGGTTTTTCGCTGTCGCAAATAATGATTGCCGGATTCTCAATTTCTTTGTCCATTAATTCCAAAAACATTCTACGAATGCTTTGCATGGCGTTTCTGTTTTCAGTTCTTAAACACAATACAGCTGTTCCGTCATTCTTTATTTTTTCTAAAAAATTTTCGCGATCGAAGTAAGTTACATTTTCCGAATAGCAATCGAGCATTACAAAATTGATCGAAGAAGATTTTTCTAAAGAATCGTTGAGAAATTGTTGTTCGTTTAACAGAGGGAAACATTTTGTGTTATCAGAAGTTAGCTTCCATAAATCATAATTGTAAATTAATTTCAGCGTTCCGGGCAAAGCAAAATCAATTATATTTTCTCCGCAGAAAATATAATCGGCGGCCATATCACCAATGTTCCATTTATCAGTAACACGATTATACC
>JAHEZB010000599.1 GCA_023251285.1 Chitinophagaceae bacterium
TTTTGTTTTGCGCAAAAACAAAAGAGCTACATAAAAGAAAGAATGAAAAAAATATCTTTTTCATAAATTTTTTTTTGTTGACAAAAGCTTGTCGAATTTTCTATAAAAATCTATTGTCCATAATAGGAATCTTTCCCGTGCTTCCGTTCATAATGTTTTTTAATCAAAGAATCTTTCAACCGCAATGCATCTGCTTTTACGCTTTCGGTTATGAAGGCCATTTTCGCAATAGTTTCTAATACAGCGCTGTTGTAAACTGCTTTCTCAGCATTTTTGCCCCACGTGAATGGCGCATGATTTCCGACCAAAATCATTTCCATTTCTTCGTAACTGATATTCTTTTCTTTCAGCGCATTGATGATTTGAAAGCCTGTCTGGTATTCATAATCTCCCTCGATCATCTCATCGCTCATTGGCGGCGCACACGGAATGTCAAAGGTACAGTGATCTGCATGCGTAGTTCCAAAAATTGGAATGTCTCTTTGAGCCTGCGCCCAGGCAGTTGCATACGTAGAATGCGTGTGCGAAATTCCCCCAATATTTTCCCAATTCTTATAAAGCACCGCGTGTGTTTTTGTATCTGACGAAGGGCGCAATTTTCCTTCCACAACATTCGCGTCAAAATCGACAACGACCATTTTTGCAGGAGAAAGTTCATCATAAGGAACTCCGCTTGGTTTAATCGCAAAGACTTGCAAATCCTTATCCACAGCGCTTACATTTCCAAAGGTAAATAAGACCAAACCTAATTGTGGCAATTGCATATTCGCTTCATACGCTTCCTGCTGAATGTGCGCATATTTGCTTTGAGTCATTATTTATATTTTAGAAGTTGTTCTGTAAATTCTCCAAGTTTCTGATATTTTAAATATCTCTTTTCGTAGATCTCAACATTCTCTTTACGCGGATAATATTCCTTTTCAAACCCTTGTCCCATTGCGCTCATAGCTTCCTGCACGTTACTATAAATACCCGCCGCAGTTGCTGCAAACATTGCTGCTCCTGTCGCACACGTTTGTTCCGACTTATGTATTTTGATCGGCATGTTCATTACGTCTGCCATGGTTTGCATAATGTAAGGCGATTTTTTTGCAACTCCTCCCATGCCTATTAAGCCTTTGACAGGAATGCCTTGCTCTATAAACCGCTCTACTATTGCTTTTGCGCCAAAACAGCTTGCTTCGACAAGCGATTTAAAAATACGGGGAGCATCGGTTCCTAAATTTAATCCGGTAATAGTGGCTTTTACTTCCTGGTTCGCATCCGGAGTTCTTCTTCCATTTAACCAATCAATTGATAATTCATCGGATTCATTAATGGGTAATTTGGATGCAGCAGAAGAAAGTTCACTGATGATTTGATCACTTTGCTCTTTAATTAATTTTTCTACAGTTGACTCATCGATTATTGAAGAATTACGTAAATTATTCAAAGGCCATAAAAGAATGTTTCTAAACCAGGCATAAATATCACCGAATGCTGATTGTCCGGCTTCAAGCCCAATCATACCAGGAACCACTGAACCGTCCACCTGTCCGCAGATTCCATTTACCAGAATTCCATTTACTTCGCCGGCGGGAGCAATCAATATATCACAGGTTGAAGTGCCCATTACTTTACTTAAATAATAAGGTTCTACCTGGCCGCCAACTGCTCCCATGTGCGCATCAAAAGCTCCTACACCCACAACTACATTTTTTGAAAGTCCCAACCGTTCAGCCCACTCTTCAGAAAGAGTTCCTGCTGACTTATCAGATGTACATGTTTCGTCAAATAACCGGCTTGTGAACCCATTTAGCAGTGGATCTAATGAACTAAAAAAATCATTTGGAGGCAATCCGCCAAAGTCGGCTGCCCACAAAGCTTTGTGGCCGGCAGAACAAACTCCACGCTTCATATTACGCACATCATTACCACCGGTTAATAAAAAAGGAATCCAGTCGCAATGCTCTACCCAGGAATAACACGCTTCTCTCACAGCGGGATCTACACGCAGGATGTGCAGCAATTTTGCCCAAAACCATTCTGATGAATAAATTCCGCCGACATATTGTAAATAGTTAACTGGAAATTTCGGAGCATGTGCATTGATTTCGGCGGCTTCTTTGATGGAAGTGTGATCTTTCCACAAAACAAACATTCCGTTGGGATTGTTCTCAAAATCCGGTAGTAAAGCAAGTGGCGTTCCTGATTCGTTTACTGCTACAGGCGTGGAACCGGTTGTATCCACCGAAATTGCTTTTACTTGTGACGCAACATTGCTTCCGGCTTTATGCAGACATTCTTTGATCGTCGCTTCAAGTCCTTCAATATAATCGAGCGGATGCTGCCTGAATTGATTTTGTTCCGGATTGCAGAATAAGCCGGCCTTCCATCGTGGATATTCGAAAGAAGCAGAAGCTATTTCTTCTCCGTTTTGCGCATCCAGAATTACTGAACGAACTGAATCAGTTCCATAATCAACTCCTATAACAAAAGATTTTTCAGGCATCAGCAAGACTAATTTGAAAGAGCAATTTAAGTTTATTTATTTAAGTGTCACAACTACATTTAATATTTTTATTCACATTTTATTGATCCTTTTTTTGAACTCACAAAGTCTGCCGGCGCAATCGTT
>JAHEZB010000600.1:0-1188 GCA_023251285.1 Chitinophagaceae bacterium
TTCAGGTGAAAATCTTTGGTCGTGCTACACCAGTGGAATTGAGTTATATGCAGGTAGAAAAACTTTCCTGATAAATTTTAAAAAATTTGATTAAAAGCCATCGTTACGATGGCTTTTTTTATGGGACAATATTTTGCAGTAAATAAATAAATATCTAAAAAACCTACTTTCTCAATTGCGTTGATTCTCTTGACAGTGTAATTTTTTTAAGACTGAAATACAAACAATTTTCATTTTTCTAACTTTACCCTATAAATTAAAAAAGAAATTATGAAAATAAAACCTTTAGGAAGCCAGGGATTGACCGCTTCACAGATAGGATTAGGCTGTATGGGGATGAGCGAATTTTATGGCGAACAAAATGATGATGAATCAATAAAAACGATACAAAAAGCCTTCGACCTCGGTGTCACATTTTACGACACAGCGAATATGTATGGCCCTTTTACCAACGAAATATTAGTAGGGAAAGCAATTAAACCTTTCAGAAATGAAATTACATTGGCAACCAAATTTGGAATCGTAAGAGACCCTGCAAATCCGAAAGCAAGAGGCGTAAACGGAAAGCCGGATTATGTAAAAAGCTGTTGCGAAGCGAGTTTGAAAAGATTGGATGTGGAGGTGATCGATCTATATTATCTGCATCGCAAAGATCCGGATACACCAATTGAAGAAACCATCGGTGCTATGGCCGATTTAGTAAAAGAAGGAAAAGTGAGAGGGATTGGTTTGAGTGAAGTGAATGTAGAAACTTTGAGAAAAGCACATGCTACTTATCCCCTTTCTGCTTTACAGTCTGAATACAGCTTGTGGAGTCGTGAACCGGAAGACGAAATTATACCCGCCTGTAAAGAACTGGGAGTCGCATTTGTCGCATATAGCCCTCTTGGACGCGGATTTTTAACCGGTCAAATCAAAAGTTTTGAGGATTTGGATAAAGATGACTTCAGAAGAAGCTCACCTCGATTTCAAGGTGAAAATTTTAATAAAAACCTGGAACTGGTAAAAAAAATAGAAGCGATTGCAAAAGAAAAAAATTGTACGCCTTCTCAACTGGCGCTGGCCTGGGTAATGGCACAGGAAGATTTTATTTTTCCAATTCCGGGGACAAAAAGAGTAAAATACCTGCAAGAAAATGTGAAAGCCGTTGATGTGAAGTTATCCGAACACGATTTGAAACAGATTGAC
>JAHEZB010000600.1:1198-2605 GCA_023251285.1 Chitinophagaceae bacterium
AACAAATTTTTATGAAAAATCTTCATTCATTTTTAATCCTCGGTTTTGCAATTTTATTTTCAAATATTTCTAATGGACAAAATTTCACTTTAGGAGCACGGGCAGGAATCAGCATTCCAAATTTATCCGCAAAAGGTTCAGAAAATAATCCTTTGAATACAGGTTATAAATCACGATTAGGCCCTGACGCCGGTATTTTTGGAGAGTTTCATTTATCATCTTTGTTTTCGATCGAAGCGATGCTCGAGTATTCTTCACAAGGTGGAAAGAAAGGTGGCATGCAGGCTTTTCCTACTCCTCCTGAAATAGGAGGTATGTTTCCTCAAGGTACCGCGCCGGAATATTTGTACGCCAATTACAAAAGTGAAGCGAAAATGAACTATCTTTTGATTCCGATTCTTGCCAAATTTGGACGCAATTGGAGCAGCAATTCTCCAATTAGAATTTATATCGATGCCGGCCCATTTGCAGGTTTTTTACTTTCTGCACACCAGGTTACCACAGGTTCAAGTTTAATTTATGCTGATGAAAAAGGACAGCAACCATTTCCTGCACCAGCCCAATCTTTTGATGCAAACAATGATATTAAGAATCAATTAAACAGTTTCAATTTTGGTGTTTCAGGAAATGTTGGCATTGCCTACAATTCCAATCGAAGTAATATTTTTATAGAAGGCGGTGGCAATTATGGACTTTTAAATATTCAGAAAGGAACTGCAAATGGAAAGAATAATACCGGCGCCGGAACCGTTGATATTGGTTACGCCTATACTTTTGGGAAATAACAGCAAAGCAACAAATAAAGGGAAAATGATTTTCTGAAAGAAGTGTTTATGGATGAATCAGTTTATAAGCAGCCGGCAATATTTCAATTGAAAATTCCTTAGCAGTTTCCGCGGGGTCGCCATCAATATGTAATGGCGCCAGTTGTGGATTTGTTATTTTCAACTTTTTTGTTTGAAAATAAATAATGTTTTTTTTGTCAAAATCTTTTTTAGAAAAGTTTTTTATATCTCCCGAAATAAGTTGTTTTATAAACGAAATAACAATTTGTGGCTTCGTTGTTTTTTTCAATACAACAATATCCAAAAGGCCATCACAAATGCTGGCTTTTGGTGCAATTTTAAAGTTATTTCCAAACTGGTTGCTGTTGGCAATGCATATTAGAAAAGCATCAATTTCTGCCTCATTTTTTTCTGCTTCAATGGTGAACAAGTAGGTTTTGGCAGCAAAGAAATTTTTCAAGGCAATTTTTGTATAACTATTCAGGCCACGTTTTTTTTGTTTAGAAAAATCATGAGCGACTTTCGCATCAAAGCCAAGCCCACAAACGTGTGTGCTCAGTTTGTCGTTGATTAAAAAAACATCCGTATAAGTTGAATTTCCTTCTAAAATTACATCAATAGC
>JAHEZB010000601.1 GCA_023251285.1 Chitinophagaceae bacterium
TGTGGATAAGTATCCCATTGCGGCCTGATCTTAGAAAATAAAAAATAAATTTGGTAGTTTCTGAATCCTAGAATACCAATAAATTTCGCTGATTTTTATTTTGCGTCAATAACAATTTTTGCCGGCTGCAAACCTTCAGACGTTGCCGTAAGAGTAATTGTTCCTTTTTTACCATCCGACTGAAGAATTGCCAGCGCCAGTCCGTTCAAAGCCGCATGCTGATTACCTTTAAAAGACTCGTGGCTTATTTCGCTGCCATTATCTACGCCGGCAATAAATCCTGCGCCACTGATTTTAAAGTGAATTTCATTATCGGCACGTGGAGCAGTATTTCCATCTTTATCCTCAATGGTGGCAGTAACAAATGAAAGGTCTTTCCCATCTGCATTGATTGCACTTCTATCGGCTTTTAAAACAATCCTGGCAGGCGCTCCCGCTGTTTTTATTTCCTGCGTCAAAACCGTTTTTCCGTCTTTCCTGGATATTGCCTTTAATGTTCCGGGCTCAAATGGAACCGTCCATTTTACATGAAGATCATCGCCGGTTTTTTTACGAATTCCCAATGATTTATTGTTTAGAAATAATTCCACTTCATCTGCATTGTTGTAATATCCAATCACATCAACGGTGTCTCCTTTTTTCCAGTTCCAATGCGGATAAATATGCAAAACCGGCTTATCGGTAAACACGCTTTGATACATGTAATACACATCTTTTGGAAATCCGGCCAGATCAATTATTCCAAAATAAGAACTGCGTGCGGGCCACGAATAAGGCGTTGGTTCGCCGAGATAATCAAAGCCTGTCCAGATATACATTCCAGCCACCAAATCACTTTTCAGCAATGCTTTCACGCTTTCTTCATGAGTAGAACCCCAGGGCGTACTTACATTATCATAAGCAGAAACGGTATAACCACCATTGGGATTTACAAACGGCTTGTCCCAGCGGCTTGGCCACCTGCGGATAGAATCAAAAGGAACGAGGTCATAATAGCCACGCATTTCCAGTGCAGAAGTACTTTCGGTAACGATCATTTTTTTGCCCGGCCAAAGTTTATGAAAATCTGCCCATTGGTTTTGATGATAATTGTAGCCGATCAAATCAAAAGCTCCGGATTCAATCAGATTATTGCCTTTGTTCGGCTCGTTATTGGCAGTAACAATTTCGCGTGTTGTATCCAACGATTTTACAATTCCGACCAATTCCCTCGCAATTACCCGGCCTGAAGTATCTCCTTTTTCACCCCATTGTTCAGGAATTTCATTACCCACACTCCAGATGAAAACTGATGGATGATTGCGGTCTCTCAAAACCTGGTCTTCCAAATCCCGCTTATGCCATTTGTTCCAATCAAGATGATAATCATACTTCGTTTTGGCTCTTTTCCACATATCAAATGCCTCATCCATTACTACAAAACCAATCTTATCTGCAAGCTCTAAAAGCTCGGGCGCAGGCGGATTGTGTGAAGTTCGGATCCCATTTACGCCCATAGCCTTCAACATTTGCAACTGTCTTTCTATCGCCCTTGTATTTACTGCAGAACCAAGCGCGCCAAGGTCGTGATGGTCGCAAACGCCAAGGATTTTGACAGATTTTCCATTTAAGAAAAATCCTTTATCGGCATCAAAATAAAATGTGCGAATCCCAAAGTTTGTTTCATAAGTATCAATTGTTTTTCCATTTAAGATTACCTGCGAAACAGCTTTGTATAAATAGGGGTTTTCGAGCGACCAAAGGTTTGGATTGTTGATTGTAAATGATTGATCCAAAGAAGCATCTTTCTCATCATTGGATTCAGGAATCAAGGCTTTTTTGGAATCTGCGGCAACTTCTTTACCTGAAGCATCATAAAGAGTTGTTTTTAAAACAACCTCTTTCGAGGAAGGATATTGATTTCTGATTTGTGTGGATACATTTACCGTTGCAGCTTTTTCAGACACATTTGGAGTAGAAATAAAAGTCCCCCATTTATCCACGTGCAATTTGTTGGTTTTTATCAGCCATACATTTCTAAAAATACCTGAACCACTGTACCAGCGTGAGTTTGGCTGTTTTGAATTATCCACTTTTACTGCAATTACATTCTTTTCATTTCCATACTTCAGATATGGAGTGAGATCATATTGAAAAGTGATGTAGCCATTTGGCCGGATGCCAAGAGAATTGCCATTAATCCACACTTCACTGTTTTTATAAACACCGTCAAACCTGATAAAAAACGACTGTCCTTTTTCTGAGACAGGAATAGTAAAAGTTTTGCGATACCAGCCAATTCCCCCGGGTAAAGCGCCGCCGCCTGCACCTGCAGGATTGTCTTTACTAAAGGTGCCTTCAATACTCCAATCATGAGGAAGGTTCAGCGTTCGCCAATTGTTGTCTTTTACATTTATTTCAGAATAATTATGCGTACTATCAAGAATGAATTTCCAATTGTTGTCGAAATCTACGGTAGAGCGGCTTTGCGCGAACACTACGCTGCCGGCAACAGTAAACAAACAAATAAGCCCGATCCGAAAGCTATCGGATTTTATTTTCTGAAAAGTATTCATGTGATTCTTTTTATTTTCTTTTTCCCTGGATGATGTTGCTTCGTTTTTC
>JAHEZB010000602.1 GCA_023251285.1 Chitinophagaceae bacterium
GTTTACAAATCCTATCTGGTTTACGTTGTATATGATTGGCCTTGCATCACTCTTGTTTCATTTACTGCAAGGTTTTCAAAGCGCTTTTCAAACTTTTGGCATCAATCACAGGCGCTGGATTTATATTATAAAAGGAATTGGAATAATCTATTCGTGGGTCATCTGCCTGTTGTTCGCATCAATGCCGATTGCATTTATGGCAGGATGGCTTCGGTAGTGAATGGTGAATAGTGAATGGTGAGTGGTGAATAGGAAAAAATAAAAAGTATCAAAATATTTAATAAAACGTATGGCATTAGACGCAAAAATTCCAGAGGGCGAAATCGCAGACAAATGGACAAATTATAAAGACCATTTGGCATTGGTAAGCCCGGCAAACAAACGGAAGTTAGAAATCATTGTAATAGGAACAGGATTGGCCGGCGCTTCTGCAGCGGCCACTTTGGGCGAATTGGGCTATAAGGTAAAATCATTTTGTTTCCAGGATAGTGCAAGGCGTGCTCATTCTATCGCAGCACAAGGTGGAATTAATGCAGCAAAGAATTATCCAAGCGATGGAGATTCGGTTTATCGTCTTTTTTATGAAACGGTAAAAGGCGGAGATTATCGTTCGCGTGAAGCAAACGTATATCGTTTGGCAGAATTGAGCAGCAACATCATCGACCAGTGTGTGGCACAGGGAGTTCCGTTTGCAAGAGAATACGGTGGATTATTAAGTAACCGTTCATTTGGCGGAACGCAGGTTCAGCGAACATTCTATGCAGCCGGCCAAACCGGGCAACAACTATTACTTGGCGCTTATGGCGCTTTGGAAAGACAAGCTGCCTTGGGAAATGTCACTGTTTATTCACGGCATGAAATGCATGATATTGTGAAAATTGATGGAGTAGCAAGAGGAATCATAGCAAGAAATTTAGTAACAGGAGAATTGGAAAGATATTTTGGCCATGCGGTATTGATTTGCTCGGGTGGTTATGGAAATGTGTTTTACCTGAGTACCAATGCGATGGGAAGCAATGTAACTGCTGCCTGGAAATCGCATAAGAAAGGCGCCTATTTTGCCAATCCGTGTTTTACACAAATTCATCCAACCTGTATTCCGGTAACCGGAGAGCATCAAAGCAAGCTTACGTTGATGAGTGAGAGCCTGAGAAATGATGGAAGAATCTGGGTTCCTAAAAATAAAGATGACAAACGCAAACCAAATGATATTCCTGAAGACGAACGGGATTATTACCTGGAAAGGCGTTATCCTGCATTTGGAAATTTAGTTCCAAGAGATGTGGCTTCGCGTGCGGCGAAAGAAAGATGCGACCTAGGTTATGGCGTTGGTACCACAAAAAAAGCCGTGTATTTGGATTTCAAAGACGCTATAAAAAGATATGGTAAAACGGAAGCTCACAAGCGGTCGTTAGAAAATCCATCTGCAGAAACGATAACACAACTTGGCGAGGATGTAATCAGGGAAAAATATGGAAATCTTTTTGCCATGTATGAAAAAATCACCGGCGAAGATCCGTACCATGTTCCAATGCGCATTTATCCGGCAGTGCATTATACCATGGGCGGCCTTTGGGTAGATTATGAACTGAAAACAACCGTTGACGGATTATATTCTCTTGGAGAAGCGAATTTCAGTGACCATGGGGCCAACAGGCTTGGAGCATCTGCATTGATGCAAGGCCTTGCTGATGGTTATTTTGTAGTTCCTTATACTATCAGCGCTTTCATGGCAACACAAATCAGGACACCTGCAATTCCTACTTCCCATCCTGCATTTGAAGAAGCAGAAAAAGCAGTAAGGGAAAGAATTGAAAAATTAATGAGCATCAAAGGAACAGAATCAGTAGAAAGTTTTCATAAGAGATTGGGAAAGATCATGTGGGAAAAATGTGGCATGGCAAGGAATGATAAAGGTTTGAGAGAAGGAATTGAAGAAATCAGGGCGTTGAGAAAAGAATTTTGGGAAAATGTAAAAGTGCCAGGAGAAATTTTTGAAATGAATCCGGAATTAGATAAAGCCGGTCGCGTGGCAGACTTTTTAGAATTAGGTGAATTGGTTTGCCTTGATGCGCTTGAAAGGACAGAAAGTTGCGGTGGCCATTTCCGGGAAGAAAGCCAGACATCGGAAGGAGAGGCGTTGAGAAAGGACGATGAATTCAGCTATGTGGCAGCATGGGAATATACTCCCGAGGGAGAAGTTTTGCATAAAGAACCTTTGCATTTTGATGTGGTGAAGCCTTCACAACGTTCTTATAAATAAAGATGTCTTTTATGGACTTAAAAACCTGGATAGACATTCTTATTAAAGTTCTTGCACTGATTGGCGTTTATATAGCCGCTATAAATTATCGAAATCAAAGAATTATTAAGAAAGGAGAATGGCTAAAATCATTGTTTGAAAAATTTTATGAAAACACAACGTATAAAGAAGTACGTCGCTGGTTAGACAATAAAGAACTGGAAAATAAAATAAACACTGATGATGATTTCGTTTCTGATGATGATGAGAAATTTACTGACTTTTTAAATTTTTTTGAGTTCATCGCAAATTTGGAAAATGAAGGTCAAATATCAACAACTGATGCAAAAAACTTATTT
>JAHEZB010000603.1 GCA_023251285.1 Chitinophagaceae bacterium
TTGTTTGAGTAATGATAAAGGGGGCAGTTGGGATCTGGTTTTCTTTGTAAAAATTTTTCTGCCTGATTTTATTTTTAATTATTTCCAAAGCCTCAGGCCTTGGATAAACTTTTATTCCTACCGATTCTAATTTTTTTAATGCTTCGATATTTACTGATTCTATTTCAATCGTAATGGCATCCAGGTTTTTACCAAAATTATAAACGTCGTCAAAATTGGTAATATCGCCTTTGGTAAAATGATCGCATAAATGGGCCGCCGGACAGTTTTCGTCATTTTCTAAAACATAAGTTTCTACAGGATAATTGGCTGCCGCCTGCAACAGCATTCTTCCTAATTGCCCTCCGCCTAATATGCCGGTTTTTTTCATTGAAAAAATTTTTTGCAAGATAGACGTAAAGGAAGATTTCCAACAATTAAAATTGTAAAATTGGAAGAATCGAATCCGGTAAAAGGACAAATAAGGATGATTCGTGTTTGGATTTTTTGGAAAACCCGATAAGTAGAAATACGGATTATTTATTCGTTTGCTGCAAGATTTAGAAATGAATTTTGGAATCTGAAAACTAAGAACCTGTTTCAACCAATTTTTTTATTTGGATTAAAATCGGTTCCCAGCCACCGCCTTGCATTGTTTCCCGAAATCTTTTTTCACCGTCAGCTACTGTTGCATAGTCTCCTTGTGTAACTGTCAGTTTTGTTTTGGCGTTTTCTTCCTGCAATGTATAAGTTACCGTCAGATAATTTTCATCAACATCTGCAATTGCTGAATTCGGATCGATCGTAGTATAGGATAAAAATTTTGCCGGTATTATTTCAATGATTTTTCCTTTCACAAATACCATATCTTTTCCTTCATAATTTCCCTGCCAAAGTAAATCGCTGCCTGGTTTCCATTCAGAAACGGTTTCGCAGCCAAACATGTATTTTTTTGTTTCCGATGGATTGACAAGCGCGTTCCAAACTGTTGATGCAGGTGCATTCATCTCAATACTATTTGTTACAACTAATTTTTTATCCATTCTTTATTTTTATGCAATTTACTAAGTTGAAAGAAGAACTTTTTTGCCGTTTGATTTAAGCAGCAAAATGCATTACTGCATAAAGCGCGACGACAGAAATAACAATCCATAAAGCAATTCCCTGGATCAGAGGTTTTATTCCAACTGCTTTCAAAACTGATTTTGATAATCCGGCCCCGATTAGAAATAACGTGACCGTTAACCCGGTTTTTGCCAGATCAACCACGTGAATGGATATAGGATGAATGATGGGAAAGTAAGTATTCAAGATCATGGCAAGAATAAATAAACCGATGAAGTAAGGAACTTTTATTTTTTGTTTTCCTGTTTTAAAAAACACTGTTGTTAATAATGCAACCGGGATGATCCATAATGCCCGTGCGAGTTTCACAGTTGTCGCCACCTGCAATGCTTCCGCGCCATATTTGTTTGCTGCGCCTACTACAGAGCTCGTATCATGAATAGCAATGGCGCTCCACAATCCAAACTGCATTTGTGATAAATGCAGCTGGTGACCAATAAAAGGGAATAAAAATAATGCGATTGAATTTAGAATAAAAACGGTTCCAAGTGCCACAGACATTTGTTTTTCTTCTGCTTTTATTAAAGGGCTTATGGCTGCAATGGCGCTCCCACCGCAGATGGCCGTGCCGCATGAAATAAGGTGTGATGTTTTCTTTTCTATTTTTAAAAACCGGCCAAGTAACAAACCCAAAGCAAGTGTTCCTGTTATAGATGCGACGGTAAAAAGAAATCCTTCTTTTCCTGCTTCTGCTGCGCTTTGCACGTTCATTCCAAAACCCAAACCAACCACAGAAACCTTTAATAAAAAGGAAGTTGCTTTATGATTCAAATGCAAAAAAGGGTGTCCGATAAATTGTGCAATTGCAAATCCAATCAATAAAGCAACAGGCGGTGATACCAAAGAAGTAAGGCAAAAAATTAACGCGACTACAAAAATAATCTCGCGTGTCGTAATATTTTTGTCTAATAAATTTCTGAATCTTTCGTGAAGCGGAATGGTTGTTTTTATTTCTGATTGAGTTTGCATAACTGATAATTTTTTTCCGGATACAGTTTTAAAATTTTCCTGTATGTTGAATGCAAATTTCATCCGTAAATGCAGTGAAAAGAAATGGTAATTAGTGATACACGATTACCTGAAGTTATAGTGTCTGCAAAAATTAATAAACACCCCGGGAAGTGATTCTGATTCGCCGTGCAGTTGAATAAAATAGAAATACCGTTCAATATCCAGTCCTTTGATGTCTATAATGCGGAATTCATTTTGTTTCAGTTCATTCAATACAGAATGTATAGAAACAAAGGCCATGCAATCAGAATGCAGCAAATACGATTTCATGCTTTCTGTACTTGCCAGTTGCATTTCTATTTTCAAATCGCGGATTTTAATTCCAAAAGATTTCAATGCATGCGCAATTACTTCCAGCGTTCCGGACCCGGGCTCACGCAACAGCAGAGGAATGGATTTCAAATCCTGAGGTTGGATCATTCCTTTTTTGCCTGACGGATTTTTGTTTGATGCAATCAAAACAATCTCGTCTTTTATAAATTCTG
>JAHEZB010000604.1 GCA_023251285.1 Chitinophagaceae bacterium
CAATGGAAACCAATTTTGTTTTCGGAGAAAGTAACTTCTTATATTCATCAATCAGCAATTCACCATCATCATTTATCGGAATTACTTTAAGGACTGCATGCTTTTCTTCACACAAAATTTGCCATGGTACTATGTTTGAATGATGTTCCATGGTAGAAATGATAATTTCGTCACCGGCATTTATATTTTTTCTTCCCCAGGTATAAGCAACCAGGTTGATTCCTTCTGTGGTTCCTCTTGTAAATATGATTTCTTCCGAAAATGTAGCATTAATAAAATTCCTTACCGTGTTGCGTGTTGCTTCATAAGCCGCAGTTGCTTCTTCTGCAAGTGTGTGAATGCCACGATGAATATTGGCATTGTAATTAGAATAATAATAATCGAGCGCGTCAATTACCACCTGTGGCTTCTGTGAGGTAGCCGCATTATCCAAATAAACCAACAACTGATTATTCACTTCTCTTTCCAGAACCGGAAAAGATTTCCTGATGATATCGACATCAAACGTGGGTGATATGGTAGTAGTTGTTTCCATTTTTGGCTATATAAATTCCTTCTAATTTTTAATTTTTCAATGCCTTTTTTAAAGCCATACAGTAACCAATATGCAATCCGTCATGAAAGTTGACGAACTTAGCAGCATCCTTGATATTCGCAAGTTTCAATCCGGGATACGATTTAAATTCCCGCGCTTCATACAGTTTAAACCTTTTTGTTTCTGCATCTTTTTCAAACTCGTCAACCGTTGAAAGTAAATATTGGAAAAACTTTTTAACCTCGTTTTCGTCAATAAAACTGTCAGGGCGGGTTCCTGTTTTATATTTATCAATAAATTCATCCGCAATAACAGGTTTTGCACCGGCATTCCTGTAACATAAAATTTGTTGGTTGGCAATCATGTGGGCAACATTCCAAGCCAGATTATTGTTGAATCCACTCGGAATCTCATTCATTTTTTCGATTGTCACTCCATCCAATAGATTTATGAGAAACTTTCTTCCACCACGCATAATATCAATTGATTCTTTCATTTTATTCTATTAATCTCTTTCAATTTATTCTAATAACCTCGTCCATCTAATCAGCTAAACGATCCACAATTAATTGCTCTGCATATTCCTTCAGCGGTTCTATTTTAATTTGCTCTATAATACTTTCTGCAAATGCTTTCAATAACATTGCCTGTGCATGTTCTTTTGAAATACCACGTGCTCTTAAATAAAACAGCGCTTCTTCGTCCAATCTGCCAACTGTACAACCATGAGAACATTTTACATCGTCAGCAAAAATTTCCAATTGAGGTTTTGTATTCACGGTAGCATTATCGCTCAGCAAAATGTTGTTGTTTGTCTGGTAGGCATTGGTTTTTTGCGCGTCGGGCCTCACAAAGATCTTTCCGCTAAAAACACCGGTTGATCTTTCGTCCATGACACCTTTATACAATTCATTGCTGAAACAATTTGGCATTCGGTTGTCAACTAAAGTATGATTATCCACGTGGCTGTTTCCTTGCAATAAATACAATCCGTACATATGCGCCTCATTGCCGGCAACTTCCATAATAATGTTCGTGTTGTTGCGGATCATGCCACCATCAAGGCTTATAACCAGCGTATGCGCATAACTTTTTCCAATCTGCCGGATGTGTGTGGTGCCGACGTGACTGCCATTGGGGCCGTCGTTTTGAATTTTATAATATTCCAGGATTGCATTGTCTTTTACCACTACTTCCACTACTTCGTTGGTAAAACTATCCATAGAACCGATCGTTTTGTATGTTTCTACCAATTGCAATTTTGAACTTCTATCCGCAAAAATCAGGCTTCGTGGCTGCGATAAAATATGATTTTCTGTTGCATCAGAAATGTGATACAGGTAAACAGGATTTCCAATTATTTGTCCTTTTACTGCATAAATAAAAACACCGCCATAAATAAAAGATGTATTGAGTGCATGAATCGCATCATTGATAAAAAGTGTACTTTTTCCAAGATGTTCCTTCACCAAATCTTTATAAATTCCATTCGCAGCTTCCTCTAACGGCAAAATCACCAGTTGCTCT
Source organism: Chitinophagaceae bacterium (assembly GCA_023251285.1). Lineage (GTDB taxonomy): Bacteria > Bacteroidota > Bacteroidia > Chitinophagales > Chitinophagaceae > Ginsengibacter. The sequence goes on from JAHEZB010000604.1 coordinate 2,063, forward strand.
TTTGATGATCGAATGGTAGAAAGTTCAGGCACGAATTTTCCATTCGCAAAAACGACTTCGTTGGCATTTTCAAAACCTGGCAAACGGATTTCATCAACGTGTGATTTCGAAATTCCGGTTTTTACTTCATCCTCTGTCAAATGATATTCTTTCTTAAACAAATCGCTTACACTTGTGTATTTCCACTCTTCATTTTTAAAAGTAGGAAGACCTTTTTTATTGAAATTTTTAAAACCTTCTCTTCTTACATCAGTGAGTAAATTATCAGGATCAATCCTCTGAAGCTGATTAAATTTTTCTCCTAAATATTCTAAATTTATTTTTTCCATCTAATAATTATTGTGTTTTTAAACCTTCTTTCCGACACTTACTAAACTGCTTCTGATAAAAACTCATCTTTAATAAAATCATATCCTTTTTCTTCCAGTTCCAGCGCGAGGTCTTTGGTGCCCGATTTTACAATTTTACCATTCAGAAGCACATGGACGAAATCGGGTTGGAGATAATCGAGCAACCTTTGATAATGCG
>JAHEZB010000605.1:0-1486 GCA_023251285.1 Chitinophagaceae bacterium
AAATTTCGGTGATCTGCGCATCAGTCAATGCTGCAGGAGCACAATAAAATGTGGCGCCTCCGTTCCAGGAAGTTCCGCTCACCGTCTGTCCATCGAAATCAAAAAAAATGGTAGCTTTTGCAGAAGGAAGGCTGCTCAATTGAGGAAGACAATACGATTTTAAAGAAGTCAGCATCGCCAGGGTTAAAAAAACAGGTAGAATCTTTTTCATGGTAATTGTTTTAGAAATTATTGCCGTTTTTTAGGGTAACGGTTGGAGCTTTTTTAAGACTAATAATCTTCGATAAGTGCATCCGTTCTTATTTTATTCATCGCATAACCGCTGTTTTCTTTTCTCAATTCGAATCCGTCTGCATAATTTTCATTAATGATACGGCCTACATAAGAAACCGTTTTATCATCATTTATCCTTTTGGAAATAGACAACATCGTATTATTCAGTCCCGGAGCTTTTATGATAACACTATATAAATTGTCGTATCTTTTTATAGAAGAAGTAATAACGCCGTTGAAAGCAAAATCGCCAAAATCTAATTTTACTTTTCCTCCTTCGGCAGTGGTGAATGCTTTTTCCAGTTCGGTTGCAGCTGCAGGTAATTTTTCAGAATATTTATTAAAATAATTTTTCCTGTTGGATGTCAGCACCTGCGCCTGCAATGAATATGAAGTGATCAGGATGAGGCATAACGCCAGCATTTTATGCACGATTTTCATAGATGGATTTTTTAGTTTTATAAACCTGGATGAGCATAAAACGACAATCCTTGTAAAATATTTTACTTTTCGGAAAAAGTAAGCGGAATAGCAGAAAGTTGCGAAAAAGTACTCAAAAAAAGGGTACTAATACTGGCCGGTGCTTAGTAAAACCAACGTACAGGCGTGTTGAGGTAAAATACTTTTTTCCTTAGCAAGTGCAGCAAGTTCCTGGTTTTCTGCGCCTGGATTGAAAATGATCCGTTTTGGTTTCAGGGAAAAAATATAATCGTAATAAGGTTTTTGATTATTGGCATTCAGGTAAAGTGTTACCGTGTCCAGGTTTTCGATCGGCTGTTCTTCTGCTTTAATTTCAACATCATTCACTTTTCCGGTGTGCCTTCCGATTGCGGTTACATCATGCCCTTTTTCGCGCAGCATCTTGATAGCAAGATAGCTATAACGGGAAGGATTTGCAGAGGCGCCCAATACCAATGTTTTTTTATTGTTCATATTATATCGTTTAAAAACCCTGGCTTTATCAAAAAGTTACAATTATGCAAACTTCCATTTTTTCATTCTAATTTATAATGGTTTTACAAGTTGCTTATAATTATATTATCGAACAATAACAAAGCCATAAAGCGCGCGCGAAAACTCTTGCAGTTTTCTGGAGTTCTATCTTTTACCAATTATTTTCCCGATCAGGCTTTAAAGAAAATAACTTTTTTGCTTTTTTAAGTTGGTTCGTTTACCTTGTTGTAAACTTGTCAAATATAGCTGGCGTATCTTA
>JAHEZB010000605.1:1496-2582 GCA_023251285.1 Chitinophagaceae bacterium
ATTGACAAAAAAATTAGTAATATCATTTTATGAAAGTTTCTTCAAAGAAAGGCATTGAAAATAAGGGCATGGCCAAAACATTAACCGGCATAAATGGGTTGGATGAAATCACAGAAGGCGGTTTGCCAAAAGGGCGTCCAACGTTGATTTGTGGCGATGCGGGAAGTGGGAAAACGATTTTCTCCATTGAATTTATAGTAAAAGGTGCCATGAATTATAACGAACCCGGAGTTTTTATAGCATTCGAAGAAAAAAGTGAAGAACTCGCCGTAAATGTTGCTTCACTGGGATTCGACCTCAACAAACTGATTGCAGAAAAAAAGATTAAAATAGACCATGTTCATATTGATAGAAGCGAAATAGAAGAAACAGGAGAATATGACCTCGAGGGCTTATTTATCAGATTGGGTTATGCTATTGACAGTATTGGCGCTAAGAGAGTTGTACTCGATACGATTGAAAATCTTTTTGCGGGATTATCTAATCATGGTATATTAAGAGCTGAACTCAGACGACTGTTTACGTGGCTAAAAGATAAAGGTGTTACTGCCATCATTACCGGTGAAAAAGGTGAGGGAAAATTAACCCGGCAGGGGCTTGAAGAATATGTTTCCGACTGTGTCATTTTATTAGATCACCGCATTGAAAACCAGATTTCTACACGCAGACTGAGAATTATAAAGTACCGCGGTTCTGTACATGGAACCAATGAATATCCTTTTCTGATCGACAAGGACGGAATTTCTGTGTTACCAATTACTTCACTTAAGTTATCTAATGAGGTCTCAACTGAGCGAGTTTCATCGGGTATCCCTTCATTGGACGAATTGCTCGGTGGAAAAGGTTTTTTCAAAGGAAGCAGCGTTCTTGTTTCCGGAGCCGCCGGTTCGGGCAAAACCAGTATAGCGTCGAATTTTGCCAATGCTTCCTGCAAAAGAAAAGAACGATGCCTCTTTTTTGCATTTGAAGAATCTCCTGAGCAAATTATCCGCAACATGAAATCTATCAATCTTGACCTGCAGAAACATGTAGAAAGCGGGTTATTAAAATTTTATGCGTCCAGGCCCACTTTATATGGACTGGAAA
>JAHEZB010000606.1 GCA_023251285.1 Chitinophagaceae bacterium
GTTGAGTTTATGTTCAAATTGGTTAAGTTTATTATCTACCAACGGTGTAATAACCGCGGCTTTCTTATTTTCTGAATATTTTGATATGACCGTTGCGGTACTAAAAGAAATAAGGCCGGCAATTGCAGCCGCTACGGCAATGGTACGCCTGTAACGGTTCCATAAATAAACGACTTTAGATTTTGGTTGAGCATCATTTTGTGAAAATACCCCTTCGCTCCTCAATTTATTTTCTACCCCTTTCAGGTTTTGCCTGAAAGATTTTTGCTCACTCAAATTTTCAAGCTGATCCAACAAGAACGAATGCTCTGACGCAACCTGGTCAATGTCTGGATTATTTTTTCTGAGCTCTTCAAAAAACAATTTTTCCGCATCGTCCATTTGTCCGCTGCGGTATCTCTCAATGGCATCTAAAAGTAAATTTTCATCCATTTTTCACTCCTTATTTTTATATTGTGCAAAGAATAATTTTTTCAATCTTACCAGGCATTTGTACTTCTGCGTTTTTGCATTATCGGCGTTGGTATATCCAAAAGCAGATGCGATTTCAGGCATCGATTTTTTTTCAATATAAAAGGCTTCAAGCAAACTTTTACAAGGCTCCCCTATCTTTTTCAACGCGCCTTCCATCAGCAGAAAATCTTTATCCTTTTTCTCATGCAGCTCCATTTCATCTTCTACCGGTACAATTTCCTCAATTGTTTCAATTGAAGGATTATAACGGTTTTGTTTTTGTAATTTCTTTAACCAAAGGCGCCTGCAAATTGAATATAAGTACGTTTGCAACTGGCAGCTTAAATTAAAAGAACCGGATTTTGCTTTTTCAAACAGAACGATCATTGCCTCCTGGAAAATGTCATAAGCATCATCGGGATAGCCGTTGTTTTTAATAATAAAAGACCTGATCGTTGCAAAGTTTTCACGGTAGATAGTTTCAATCGCATTCGTATCATTTGCTGCAAGCCCCGTCAACAAATCTTTTTCCTGGTCAATCGTTTTCACTCATCAATAATTAATACGGTTAAAATGGAAAAGTAACCCAAATAATTTTTTAAAAAAACTTTTATCACTTGGGTTACTTTTTTTAAATGCAGGTATAAACAAGAAATATTTAAAAATCTAAAATTAAACAAAATGAAAAAATTATTGCTCGTTTTCACAGTTGCAGCTTTTTTGACTGCTTGTAATGGTAACTCTTCTAAAACTGAAACAAATTCTACAGATTCTACAACAGTTACTACACCGGCTACAACCGATACAACGACAACTACAACTTCAACTGATACAACAAAAATGAGCGCAGATACTACTCATAAAATGGGTGCTGATACTACTCACAAATAATTATTTAGAATTATTTCTATCGTTTTTACAGTTTTAATTGACTGGCAATCTAAGAGCCGTTTCCTTCAGGAAACGGTTTTTTTTGTGCAAAGATGAAAAAGAAAAAGGCAGTTATAACTATATAAAGTAGCAAGAGAAAAACTATTCCATTTCGTGCGCCCATTTATCCCTTTCATCAGGACTGAATTTCCAGGGAGCGAAATTATTTTCAATGTTGCTAAACATGGCATTCCATTCTGCCGGCGCATTACTTTCTTCCATAATTAAAGAACGGCGCAATTCATAAATGATATTTAACGGATTGATACTTACAGGGCACTCCTCCACGCACGCATTGCATGAGGTGCAAGCTCTCAATTCTTCAACAGTGATATAATCGTGCAAAAGTGTTTTACCGTCGTCTTTAAATGTACCGTTCTCTTTGATATTATTTCGCACATCCTCCATTCTGTCGCGGGTATCCATCATTATTTTGCGCGGACTTAACAATTTCCCGGTAATGTTTGCAGGGCAGGCTGCAGTGCATCTTCCACATTCTGTACAAGTGTAGGCATCCAGCAAATTCTTCCAACTAAGATCAAAAATGTCTTTAGCTCCAAATTTCGTTTGTGCATCTGCGTTAGCAGGTGCGAGTTCGGGCTTGAACATGTACTGGACTTCCTGTTCTACATTCTTCATATTCTCCATCTCTCCTTTTGGAACAAGTGGTTTAAAATACGTGTTTGGAAAAGCCAACAGAATATGAAAATGTTTGCTGTAAGGCAGATAATTTAAAAAAGCAAAAATGCCGGTAATGTGAAGCCACCAACAAGTTCGTTCGATTCCAATAAGCGTTGCAGCGGGTAAGTTGACCATTGCATTTGCAATAAACCCTGAGAGGATAAAACTTCCATGATTGGCATAATGTGGGTTTCCCTGCAACTGTAAAGCACGATCTGCAGAATTCATTGTTAGAAATAAACTCATCAGAATGATCTCTGTAATTAAAATAAGATTTGCATCCGTACGCGGCCAGCCATCTAAATCATGTTTGCTGAATCGTCTTATTTTCAAGATGTTTCTCCTGATGAGAAAAATAACACACGCGATCAAAACACCAATTGCCAGTATTTCAAAAAAATCAATAACAAAAGTATAGAAACCCCCAAGCGGATTTGCAAACATACGGTGCGTACCAAAAATTCCATCAAGTACGATTTCCAACACTTCAATGTTTATAATTACAAATCCTGCAT
>JAHEZB010000607.1 GCA_023251285.1 Chitinophagaceae bacterium
GCAGAATTTTTATAAAGACCATGATCATAAGTGGTTGGGAATTCTGCTGCCGCGATACACTTTACTGTTGCTTGGTGTTTGTATGAAATATTTAAAAAATGAAGAAGATGCTCGTGATTGTGTGCAGCAAATTTTTTTAAAAGTGATTAATGAATTGCATAAATATAAAGTTGATTATTTTAAAAGCTGGATTTACATGATCGCCAAGAATCATTGTTTAATGAAACTGCGTGGGAATAAAAACGTTTCTGTAGAATTGAATGAAAAAGCAATTCCGGCAGAGGAAGGACAAATTGATAAAACGGATTTGATTGAAAAAGAAACACTTCTGGAAAAAATGCAACAAGCAATCAAACAATTAAATCCCGAGCAACAGGAATGTGTAAATTTATTTTACCTTCAAAAAAAATCTTATTCGGAGGTTTCAGAAATAACCGGGTTTACGATGCTTCAGGTAAAAAGCCATTTACAAAATGGCAAAAGAAAGCTGAAGTTGTTAATGGGAATTAGTTGAACGGTAAAAGGGATATTGACTTAAGTATTAAATTATTGAATTCTCTTGTAAATGAGCGATGACTTATTAAACATATTATCAAACAGCAATAAAGATGTTGACAATCAAAAGTTGATGGATTATCTCAGCAATAAATTATCCGCTGAAGAAAAACATGAATTTGAGAAACTGCTTGTCGATTCTGATCTGGCAAGCGATGCAATAGAAGGGCTGAACGAATTTAAAAATAAAAAAGATCCTGTTGCTTTTGCAGAACAATTGAATCGAAATTTACAAAAACAGTTGCAAAAAAAGAAACTGGTACGGGAAAAAAGACGCTTCAAAGATGGTTCCTGGATATATTTTACCATTGTACTTATTATAGTGATATTACTAATTGCATTTTTTATAATTTCTAAATTTTTGCGGTAGCTATAAAACCGTTTAAAAAATATAAAACCACCGGCAAAGTGGTTTTATATTTTTGTAACCTGAAAAAGGAATTGCTATTGTCGTGTGCTATCCATACTGTTTTTCATAGTATGATGTGTGCGGTGATGGGTGGTCATTTTGTGAGTACTGCTGCTATTCCAGTTATGAATCTTTCCATTCATGTCAATCACTTCACCATTCTGAAGCGTCTGTGTTTTTCCATTTTTCCACGTTACTTTACCATCAGTTGTAATCGTAGTACCATTGCTTAAGGTTACATCATTTGTAACGTCTGTTTTTTTCCCGTTTTTGTCCATCATTAGTTTCCCATCTTTCAACATATACCGCTCATGATTCATATTTGTTTTTGAGTATTCATGGTGTGTGCGGTGATGAGTTGTGGTGTCCATATTCGTTTGGGCAGAGGCGCTAAAGCTGATTGCAAAAGCAATTACCAAGAGGCTTAGGATTTTCATTTTAATTAATTTTTTTTGTTTTAAAAGGTGACAATTTCCTTTTTTATCCTCAAAGCATATACCAGCACTTTTCTAAGAAACTGTGCTTGTGAAGGACGTAAAAATGTAGAATTGCCGCGCCACTGCCTTGTAAAACAACCGATTTTTTTCAACTGTTTTTAGTGGCTAAAATATATATCCGTTTCATTTGAAAACAAAAAGCCTTGCAAATTTGCAAGGCTTTAAGAAAAATAAAGGAAGTCGGTCTTATAGAGATTTCACAGTAGTTGTTGAACTTACTTTTGAAGAAGTAGGAAAATCTTGTCCCATAGCCGAAACGGTACCTGTTGCATCCGCGACAGTGTTGCTTGATTGAATAACACCTGATTTTGAATCTACTTTTTCTTCGCCTGAAAATTTACCTGAAGTTTTTGTGGTGATCTCCATTCCCTGTTGTTCCATTTTTGTATCAGTAGCAACAGTACCGGTAAAAGTAACTGTAGCAATATTTCCATTTACCTCTTTTATAGTATAATTAGTGGTTCTGGTTATTCCGTTATCATCGGTTTTTTCAGTCCAGGTAGTGCCGGGTTTTAGATTTTTTGGCAATGCTAAAAAAGCCATTTGTGCACCATATCCGCTTGCTGCAAAGTTCAATTGCTTAGCTATTTGTGAAACTGATGAGTCTGTGGCAGGCTGATTAATAATTTTTCCGGTATTATCCATTACGACATTTTGAGGGTGATTAACAACATCCTTCAATCCTTCTCCCATCTGGCCGCTCATGTCTTCTTTCTTATCAGAATCGAAATTAATTTCATTGCCCATCATACTCATATTCATTACTATTCTTGATATGGTGTTTGTCAAATTATAATTATCTGCGGTTTTATCGTTTACTACGATCTTATAAGTTGAAGCAATGTTTGCCTTTGTTTCCATTGTTTGTCCTTGCATTTCTGTAGAACTGGTAGTTTCCATTTTATTGTCCACCAGATATTTTTGACCTTTTGCTAATTGTAGTGAAGCAGTCGTTTGAGCATTTATTGCCGTCGAAATGCAAATTGCTGCTGTAAAAAGAATGGTTATTTTTTTCATGTGTTTTAAATTTAAATTTTTATGAATGCAAATATATGGTTAGCAGATATTCCGCGATTTAATTTTTTATATCATCAATAAGAAAGCTGAGAACTGATCAA
>JAHEZB010000608.1 GCA_023251285.1 Chitinophagaceae bacterium
AAAGTAACTACTGATGATAATGTTACTCTTGATGCGTGGATTTCAAAGCCTGTAAATTTTGATTCAACAAAAAAATATCCGGTTGTTTTTTATGTATACGGTGAACCGGCCGCTTCCACCGTTGGGGATGAATTTGGTGCGCAAAATAATTTTTTATTTAACGGAGATATGAGTCTTGAAGGATATTTTCAAATCTCGGTTGATAATCGTGGAACACCTTCGTTGCGCGGCGCTGAATGGCGGAAATCAATTTATGGAAAAATCGGAAGATTAAACATTCGCGACCAGGCTATGGCGGCGAAAAAGATTTTGGAAAAACCATACTTCGATAAAGATCGTGTTGCAGTTTGGGGCTGGAGTGGCGGTGGTTCTTCTACTTTGAATTTAATGTTTCAATATCCTGAAATTTATAAGACCGGAATTGCGATCGCAGCCGTTACCAATATGTTATTCTACGACAATATTTATGAAGAAAGATACATGGGATTGCCACAAGACGACATGGAAAATTATGTCTTAGGTTCAGCAATTCATTATGCAAAAAATTTGAGAGGCAATCTATTATTTATTCATGGAACCGGTGATGACAATGTTCAATATGACAACGCAGAAGCGCTATTAAATGAACTGATCAAATACAATAAAACGTTTCAGTTTATGCCGTTTCCAAATCGCACTCATTCATTGTCTGAAGGGGAAGGAACGAGAAAATTTTTATCGGCTTTGTATACTGATTATTTGAGAAAATATTGTCCTCCGGGAGCCAGATAATTTAGGAACCGGTCTTATTAAATGCCTGCTTTATCCATTTGAAAAGCAGGCAATTTTAATTTCAAAAAAAGGAATTGCTTATATTTCTTTATTTGCTGGAAAAATGATGATCATTTTTTAGAATAAGAACTGTCAATATTTGTTTGCCTGTTGGTAATATTTTTTCATTTATATACTTAAAGAATAGAAAAAAATCGAATAACGATTCATTTTTCGTATTGCTGTTTTTGTTCAAAGTATTATCTTCGCCGCCCAAAATGTCGGGGTAGCTCAGCTGGTTAGAGCATCGGATTCATAACCCGAAGGTCGGCAGTTCAAGTCTGCTCCCCGATACAGCAAAAAAGCCCTTAATTCGTAGGGCTTTTTTTGTTTTAAAAATAAGAAAAGAATGTATTTTATTTTTTCCTTCCCGGATAGATTTCCAAAGCTTTTTCCAGGCAATCCATTGCGTTATTAATTGCATCAACATTTAAAACGTAAGCAAGTCTTACTTCATTTTTACCCAGACCTTCTGTTCCATAAAAACCGGTAGCAGGCGCGAGCATTAATGTTGCCCCGTTGTAATCAAATGATTCCAAAAGCCATTGACAAAAGACATCGGCATCGTCAATGGGCAACGAAGCCATTGCATAAAATGCGCCACCCGGATTCGGGCAAAAAACTCCGGGAATATTATTCAATCTTTTTACAATAGTATCTCTTCTTAATTGGTATTCTGCTTTTGGTTTTTCAAAATAATTGGCAGGAATATCTACGGCAGCTTCGCCAAGAATTTGTCCAAATTCCGGCGGGCTCAACCTTGCCTGCGCAAATTTCATGGCAGTATTTAAAACTTCTTTATTGTGGGTAACCAAAGCGCCGATTCTCGCTCCGCAGGCGCTGTATCGTTTACTGATCGTGTCCATCAGGATCACATTATTTTCTGCACCTTCCAATTGCATCGCGCTGAAATGTTTTCCTTCATAACAAAATTCACGGTAAGCTTCGTCAGAAAATAAATAAAGGTCATGCTTAATTATAATAGTTTTCAGAACTTCCAATTCTTCACGGCTGTATAAATATCCTGTGGGATTATTTGGGTTACAAATAACAATGGCTTTCGTTTTTGGAGAAATTAATTTTTCAAATTCTTCAATCGGTGGCAAAGCAAAACCGGACTGAATACTTGATGTTATTGGCTTTACAGTTACTCCGGCAGTTACTGCAAATCCGTTGTAATTCGCATAAAATGGCTCCGGAATAATTACTTCATCGCCCGCATCAAGGCAACTCATAAATCCAAATAAAATTGCTTCACTGCCACCCGTAGTAATAATGATCTCGTTAGGATCAACATTAATGTTCACAGACCGGTAATATTCAACTAATTTTTTCCTATAGCTCTCATTTCCGGCACTGTGACTGTATTCCAAAATTTTGAAATCTGAATTACGTACCGCATCGAGAATTTCCGGCGGCGTTTCTATATCCGGCTGACCAATATTTAAATGATAAATTTTAATACCTTTCTTCTTTGCAGCTTCCGCGAACGGAACCAATTTTCTGATCGGAGATGCCGGCATTATTTTGCCGCGATTACTTACTGATAGCATATTTTGCAAAGATAAGTTTTGTTTGTGTGACCAATAATTGTGATGAAAAAATTTTGATCTTTCGTGATTAAATCTATTGAGAATTACTATCTTTGAAAAACAATCTTCCTATCAATTTCCTTCAAACTTTTTTTTAAATTCTATTTATGCAAACACCATTGCAACTTGAAGTTAATTCTGTAGAGTGTTGCATTTGCGGCAGTTCATCA
>JAHEZB010000609.1 GCA_023251285.1 Chitinophagaceae bacterium
GTGAACTTTCTGAAGTAGTGGTAACTGCTTTAGGAATTACGCGGCAAAAAAGATCTTTGGGTTATGCCGCTCAAAGTGTGGATGCAAAAGAAATCACCGAATCTCATCAAAGCAATCTCATCAATGCTTTGCAGGGAAAAGTAGCTGGTGTTACTATTGCCAGCGCTGGCGGAGGTCCTGGACAGGGAGCAAATATTCTCATCAGGGGTGTCAATTCACTGGATTTGGGTACGGAGCCACTATTTGTGGTGGACGGAATTCCAATCGATAATACGACTTCTGCGCAGGGAACCGGAGGAGGTCTTCCCGCTTCGATGGGCAACATGGCCGGTGATATTAATCCGGACGATATTGAAAGTGTAAATATTCTGCGCGGTGGGGCAGCTACGGCTCTCTACGGATTACGGGGCGCAAATGGGGTAGTAGTGATTACTACCAAATCTGCAAAAGCAGGAGTGATGCGTGTTACTTTTAATACTACCTGGGGAATCGACCAGGTCGATAAATTTCCAAAAGTACAGGATAAATTTACGCAAGGTTATTCCGGCGAATATGACTCCACTTCATTCTGGCCTGAATGGGGCCCAACAGTTGCAGATGCAATAAAGGAAGATCCTACCCATCCGGCAAAATTGTATAATCAGTATGCAAGGGCTTATATCAACGGGAATCAGAACCGCAATAACATCAGTTTTTCAGGCGGCACAGATAAAGCGTCAATCTCTTCATCTTTATCTTATTTCAAACAAAACGGAACGATTCCATTTACCTGGTACCAGGATATTTCTGCGCGCCTGAATGGAACACTGAAATTCAGTGATAAATTTAATATGGGTACTTCCCTGTATTACATCAATACGGATGGTAATTTTTATGATGCAAACCGGTTTAATGAAAACATGTCATACTGGTCGCCGAGATGGGATGTAAGGGATTATCTGAAACCGGACGGCACCCAAAATACCTATGGAAATAATAATGCCTGGTATTCTGCATATACCAGCAAATTCCGTTCAAATGTCAATCGTCTTATCGGCAATGTAAATTTCTCTTATTCACCGGTAAAATGGTTCACCGCATCCTACAAATTGGGTATGGACTATTACTCAGATGCCCGTACAAAAACCAACCCGGGCCCTAAAGGCGTTCCCGGAGAAATTGTTGGGTCAGATGATAATGGGCTGGGTTTTGTGGGAGAATATCGAAAAAATTATCGCCAGGTAAATTCGAACCTGATGCTCACTTTTGACAATGACTGGACCAGCAAATTCAAAACTACTTTAAGAGTGGGTAATGACCTGCTGGATAGAAGCATTGATATGATCGCAGCTGAAGGAAGCGACCTGGCTGTTTATAATTTATATAATTTAGGCAACGCCAAAAACCAGGTTATTGGTCAATATAAACAACAATATCGGATTATAGGTGCTTTCGGAGAATTTACAGCAGCTTATAATAATGACCTCTTTCTTACTATTACCGGCAGAAACGACTGGACTTCCTCACTGGAAAAAAAATACCGTTCATTCTTCTATCCTTCTGCTAGTCTAAGCTGGATGTTCTCTGACCAGGTAAAAACAGTTCCATGGCTCACTGATGGAAAACTAAGAATGTCATTGGCACAGATCGGTAAAGACGCGAATCCATACAGTACGAGCATTGTATATGTGACCAACGGTGCGCCGATTAATAATACGTTGTTATTTACGAGGAGTAATGCTTCTGGTGTTTCTAATTTAAAACCCGAAATGACCACTGCTTTTGAAGTAGGAACCGATCTGAATTTTTTAAATAACCGGTTGGGATTAAATTTTACCTGGTATAAATCTACCAGTAAAGATTTGATCATGGCAATCGCTACTGATCCGGGTACAGGATTTTCATCGATCACTCTGAATGCAGGATCGATACAAAATAAAGGAGTCGAATTAACCCTTCGTGGAAAACCGGTTGCGACTAAAGATTTTAACTGGAATGTAATTGTAAATTTCTCAGCCAACCGTAATAAAGTGATGTCGATTTACTCCGGCCTTACAGAACTGGTTGGCGGCTCTTCTTTTGGTTATGGCGGTTCAGGTCCTACCTTTAAATATGTGCCCGGCGAACCTGTCGGAGATATTTATGGCACCTCCTGGAAGCGTTATTATGGAAAATCAACTCCTGATTCTTTACATATAGATCCAAGCCTTCCTATGGTGATCGGCGCCAATGGATTTCCGGTTCGTGATGCAAACAAGAAGGTAGTGGGTAATTCAATGCCAAAATGGATTGGGAGTATTAATAATACCATGACCTATAAAAACTGGAGCCTATCATTTCTCATTGATACCCACCAGGGGTTGAAAAAATGGAACCAGCTTGACAATTTCATGGCCGCTTTTGGTATAGCAAAATATACAGAAAACAGGGATCAGACCATTGTTTTCCCGGGCGTACTTGCTGATGGAACTCCAAATACTAAAGCGGTTTACCTCGGACAGGGAAAAGGGCCTGATGGTCACAATTACGGAGCCGGTTATTACAGAAACGTTTACAGGGGTGTTACCGAAGCGTTTGTTCAGGATGCATCATG
>JAHEZB010000610.1 GCA_023251285.1 Chitinophagaceae bacterium
CAATAAGTTCCATTCAAAATTGTTATAATCTTCTCCCTTAAAACCCAACCGTTGCAAGCATTCTTCGCCAAGATTAAAAACATTAAATACAAAGCCAATCTCAAAAGCTGTTGGCAATGCAGATTCTATTTTCTGAATATCTTTTTCAGTAAATCCTTTTTTAATTAACGTTGAAACGTTGATGTGAGGTGCATTTATTAAAGAAGCATGTCCTTTAGCAAAATTTACGATTTCTTCAATCTCCTTTTCTGAATACTTCAAATTCCGCAAAGCCTGAGGCACACTTTGGTTGATGATTTTAAAATAACCACCGCCGCTGAGTTTTTTAAATTTTACCAAAGCAAAATCGGGTTCTACACCGGTTGTATCACAATCCATTACAAGACCAATAGTTCCTGTTGGTGCAATCACCGTAGTTTGCGCATTTCTATAGCCAAATTTTTCTCCGAGTATTACAGCGTCATCCCACGCTTTGGTAGCCGCTTTTAATAAATAATCAGGACAATCTTTCGCATTAATCCCCTGTGGTTTTATTTCAATTCCTTCATACGCATCCATTGCATCATAAGCCGCTGCGCGATGATTGCGCATTACACGAAGCATGTGATTTTTATTCTTTTCATATTTGCTAAAAGCACCCAGTTGTTCAGCAAGTTCTGCTGAAGTTTTATAAGCGATACCCGTCATGATTGCGGTGATCGCGCCGGCAATTCCACGCGCTTTATCGCTGTCATAGGGAATTCCACTTACCATTAGCATGCTGCCAAGATTTGCAAAACCCAATCCCAACGTTCTGTAATCATAACTCAACTGTGCTACTTCTTTGCTTGGAAATTGCGCCATCAGCACGGAAATTTCTAAAACGGTTGTCCACAAGCGAACAGTATATTCAAAACCGGGAACGTCAAATGTGTTATTCTTTTCATCAAAAAATTTACGAAGATTTACTGATGCCAGATTGCAGGCTGTATTATCCAAAAACATATATTCACTGCATGGGTTGCTCGCACGGATTCTTCCACCTTCCGGGCAGGTATGCCATTCATTAATTGTTGTATCATATTGAGTTCCCGGATCTGCACAAGCCCAGGCTGCAAAGGTGATTTCATCCCACAGTTTTTTTGCTTTCACGGTCTTCATCGTATGTCCGTCGCTTCTTGCTTTTAACTGCCAGTCGCTGTCTTTTTCCAAAGCATGAAAAAATTCATTTGAGATCCTCACAGAGTTATTACTGTTTTGACCGCTCACAGTTCTGTAAGCTTCGCCCTCATAATCACTTGGATAACCAGCGGCAATTAGTGCGGCTACTTTTTTCTCTTCTTCTACTTTCCAGTTTACAAAAGTTTCAATTTCCGGATGGTCAATATCGAGGCAAACCATTTTTGCCGCACGACGGGTTGTTCCTCCGCTTTTAATTGCTCCTGCAGCCCGATCGCCAATTTTAAGAAAACTCATTAATCCACTGGAAGTGCCGCCGCCACTCAGTTTTTCGCCTTCACCACGAATAGAACTGAAGTTTGTTCCTACGCCGCTTCCGTATTTAAAAATTCTGGCTTCGCGAACCCACAAATCCATAATGCCGCCATCATTCACCAGGTCGTCATCCACACTGAGAATGAAGCATGCATGCGGTTGCGGACGCTCGTATGCTGAAGTTGATTTTTTTAAAATTCCATCTTTCGCATCTACAAAATAATGTCCTTGCGGCTTGCCCGTAATTCCGTAAACTTCATGCAAACCTGTATTGAACCATTGAGGAGAATTAGGCACACAAGCCTGGTTGAGAATTGAAAAAATAAGTTCATCGTAAAAGATTTGTGCATCTTTTTTTGAAGCAAAGTATTTATTTCTTTCGCCCCAAACGCGCCAGCAATGAGCCATACGATGGGCAACTTGTTTTACTGAAGTTTCACGGCCGGTAGTCCCATCAGCTTGTGGGACGCCCGCTTTGCGAAAATATTTTTGAGCTAAAATGTCTGTCGCTATCTGACTCCATTGTTTCGGCACTTCTACATTATCCATTTGAAAAACCACTTCACCAGTGGTATTTTTGATCACCGAAGTGCGGTAATCATATTCAAATATATCAAACGGAGAAATACCTTCTTTTGTAAAATGCCGGGAGAAGTGAAGACCGGTTTTTTTTGTGTCAGACATCTGTTATAATATTTTTGTTTATAATTTATTTTTGTAAAGCGGGACAACGAAAATATTTTTTCTCCCCGACAAAACATATCCTAAAATATTAACAGGGTGTGGATAAGAAATTGTGCATAAATTGTAATGCAGGCAGGCGTTGCTTTCAGTGATTTTTGCACCGAATGGGTAAAAAATAATTTCTTTTTCTGAAAATTTGGCATACCTTTTTTTATTAATTTGATTTAATGAAAGCTGTTATTCAAAGAGTATCTAAAGCGTCTGTAACTATTGATAATAAAGAGAAATCGGCTATAAAACTTGGTTTGCTGGTATTTATCGGCATTGAGAACGCTGATACCGTTGAAGATATTAAATGGCTGAGTAATAAAATTGTTAACCTTCGCATTTTTGATGATGAAAATAAAATTC
>JAHEZB010000056.1:0-3276 GCA_023251285.1 Chitinophagaceae bacterium
TTATTTTATTCGCATCGTAATCAGGGAAAGTGACGAGGACATCATTTCCCTGTTGTTGCCATTGAATGTTTTCTTTTGTTGATAAAAAATTGATAACCGTTCCGGTTGGTAATTGCAAATTTTTTAAGATCAACTTTTTATCAGAAGGATATCCGGGAAGTATCGCATACAATGAATTGGTGGTTGGATTATAGGTATAAAAAATTTCTTTTACTGCATAGCCTGAATCTGCGTCAACAGTGATTTTCAGCACCGGATCTTCATTTTTTCCTGCCTTGAAGCTTCTGTTTCCTTCACTCCATTGAGAAGACGTTTTCCATCTTACGGTGTTGTAAATTGCTTCAGAATTAATGTCCATCCACTTTCCAATTTCCAACAATCTTTCCTGCATGATCGGTGGAATTTTTCCATGTGCATCGGGGCCTATGTCCAATAAAAAGTTTCCGCCACGGCTCACTTTATCTATTAATTGCAACACCAATGATTGTGCGGAATTATAATCCCACGAATCTTCATTTCGATTGTATCCATAGCTGGCTCCCATGCCCCGGCTTTCTTCCCATGGGTGATCTTCAAAATCCAGATCAGGCTGGTATTCCGGCGTATAAACACCGCCATGATGAAAGCGAACGCCGCTGCCCCAACGATCATAAGTTACCACTGAATTTTTTACAGGGCTTTGGTCATATAGCCATGCAAGAAACTCCTGCGATTTCCAGGTAGATGCAGGTGCATCCCAATCTCCATCTGTCCAGAAAACATCGGGTTTATAAGTATTGATCAGTTCTTTCATTTGCGGCCACATGTGTTCTGAAACATATTTTTTCTTGTCAGTTAACCATAATGGATTGTACCATTCATACAATGAATAATACATCCCGGGATGCACAGAAGTTTTGCGTATCGCTTTGAATAATTCTCCAAGCAAATCTTTGTGAGGTCCTGCTGTTACTGCGTTCCACGGAAATCCCCAATCACGATCGGCTTCTTTGCTTGGCCAAAGGCAAAAACCATCATGATGTTTTGAAGTAAGCACGACATATTTCGCTCCTGATTTTTCGATCAGTTTCGCCCATTCATCCGGATTAAATAATTCAGCATGAAAATCATTTACCAGGTCATTGTAAGTACGATCGCCATAATTTTCTTTTTGATATTGGATGCGCGCCGAATCTCCGTTTCTCAGCCCGTTTTCATACCATTCTGCATAATCGCCTTTTTTTGAATAGCCTGGCACGGAATAAACGCCCCAATGAATGAAGATTCCAAACTTTGCATCTTTCCACCATTGCGGTACCGGACGCGTATCGAGAGATTCCCAGGTTGCCTTGTATTGCGCAATAATATTTTGAGAAAAGAAAAAGAAAATACCTGCAAAGAGAACTTTAAGAATAACTGATTTTTTAATTTTCATTACTGAATTTTAGAAATTGGAAGTTACAAAAGACTAAAGCAGCAAAGCTATTTGCTTTTTACCTGTTTATAATTGAAGATTAACATCGATGGGCGTTTTCAAAAAATCGGAAACAGTGATATTATTCAACAATCTGAAGTAATGCGGATTGAATTTGCATTCGAAAACCGATGGGAAATAAAACCACGTTTGTTCATAATAATTTACTTCTTTATGAAAATTTATAATGGCATATCAATTGTGTATTTAGATTAAAAAGAATTTTATGAGGAAAGATCTAAAAGGCCAGCCCAGTGGCAGCAATAAAAGTGAAGGGACCGGTTTATCTACCGATATGCAAAACCAGGATTTGAAAAAAGATGAAGAGATGACGGAAAAATATATAGCAAAGCCGGATAAAATAGCAGATGATGTACATGTAAGGCATCACAATCGCAATACCAGTAAAGAAAATTCCACAAATGCAGGCGGATACAAAGATTAATAACAACGCGAATTAACAGAGTTTTTCAAACTTTAACCGTATCAATGAACCTATCTTTTCACGGAGCAGCCCGTACTGTTACCGGCTCAAAGCACTTGTTGTCTTTAAAAAACGGTGTGAAAATTTTATTGGATTGTGGCATGTTCCAAGGTCTTGGCGCTGACACAGATTCGCTAAACAGTGATTTTGGATTTGACGCAGCTTCTATCAGTTTTGTTTTACTATCTCATGCTCATATTGATCACTCAGGATTGCTACCAAAACTGGTGAAAGAAGGTTTTGAGGGTAAAATTTATTGCACACAAGCGACTGCTGAATTAGCAGAAATATTGTTGCACGACAGCGCCGAAATTCAAACGTATGAAACAGAATACGTCAATAAAAAAAGAGCGGATCACAACCTTGAGCCTTATGAGCCTTTGTATTCTCATGAAGACGTGATGAATGCGGTAAAACAATTTGGAATTGTTGATTATAACAAACCATTCAAACCTGCAACAGATGTAAGTGTTACATACATTAACAACGGCCATTTGATTGGCAGTGCTGCAATCAGTATTTCTGTAACAGAAGATGAAAAAGAAACGAATATTCTTTTTAGCGGCGATGTGGGCAGAACAAGAAGTCCATTATTACAACCACCTTCCGAAACGCCTCAGGCAGATTACATCATCATAGAAAGCACTTATGGCGACAAGCATCATGATGTGTCTTTTAATCATATTGATAACATGCTTGAATGGATTAAAAGAACATGCATCAAAAAAGAAGGCAAACTCATTATCGCCGCTTTTAGTGTCGGACGCACGCAAGAGATTTTGTATATTTTAAATCAACTGGAATTAGAAAATAAATTGCCGGATCTAAATGTATATGTTGACAGTCCGCTGAGCCTGAAAGCAACAGAAGCGATAAAGAGATATCCACCAGCTTTTTAATGACCGGTTACAGGAAATTTTAAAAATAGATGATGATCCTTTTTTGTTTAAAGGATTGAAATATGTAGAGCTGTCAGAAGACAGCAAACGCCTAAAAGAAAGTACCGATCCCTGCATCATTATTTCTTCGAGCGGGACTGCCGATGCCGGCCGGGTAAGGCATCATATTTCACAATGCCTGAATGATCATAAAAATACGATCCTGATGTCGGGTTATTGCAGCAGTCATTCTCTCGGTGGACAATTGTTGCAGGGTGCAAAGGAAGTCGAGATATTTAATCAAACAATTCCGGTAGCAGCAGAAGTCGATGCCCTCTCGGGCCTCAGTGCTCATGCTGATTCAGATGATCTTTTGCAATTTTTGAGCTGCCAGGATCCTGAAAAAGTAAACGGAATATTTTTAGTTCATGGCGAATATGATACACAGCAGGCTTTTAAAT
>JAHEZB010000056.1:3286-8783 GCA_023251285.1 Chitinophagaceae bacterium
AGGTTGGAAAATAAGGGCTTCAAAAATATTTTAATTCCGGCGAAGGGAGAGAAAGTTCAATTACAAAATGAGGAATTAGTATTAAATGCGCAATAATATTTTTATTTTTCTTTCGATTTAAGACTTTTAGCAATTCCATTTTATTCGATCATAAATCAATAATTACCTTTAAAGGAAAAATTGATTTTAAAAAATGGAAGAAATAAAAAAACAAGGAAACGCCAGTGATCATTTAGCCAATGAACGTACATTTCTTGCCTGGATTCGAACCAGTATTGGTATCATGGCATTTGGTTTTGTGGTAGTTAAATTTTCGCTATTTGTAAAACAGGTTTCCATGTTAGTTGGCAAGCCTGGAGTAGTACAACATCGTGGCTATTCCGTGATCGTAGGAATCATCCTCGTTGCCGCCGGTACACTCACTTGTGTCTTATCCTACTTTAGATATAAGCAGACAGAAAAAGTATTGAAACAAGGCAGTTATAAGAATAATTCCTTCCTCATCGCTTTCACTACCGCTATTATTTTTCTCATCAGTATTTTGTTGATTGGATATCTGATAGAAAGTACGTGATACTTATTTGCCTTTTTACTTATAACAAGAAAACAAAAACTCCTATTATTTCTTGATTTACTGAGGGCAAAAAGTCTTGATTTACTTGAGCGGCAAAAAGCTTTTTGCATCAGTAAAAAAGATAGGCCCCTGTAGAAACAGGGGCCGTTTACCAAAACTAACTGCTTATGAGAAAATTTGAATTTTAAAATTTGAATTCATTTATAGTTATTCAAACCATATGCCAAAAATCATCCACAGAGTTAAAAAAAATCTTACTTTTTTAAAAAAAGAAAATTAAAAACATTTCATTTGCATGCGAATTATAAGCGGTTCCGGCCTCTTGACATTTTCAAAAAAATAAAAAAAAGTTTTTATTGAAGATGCAAAAAATACACTTTAATTTTTCTTGTCGGGATCAGAAACTGTTTAATTCCTGCAACACTTTGGCCTCACCCCAAAAACGTTCGCCACAAACGGCATTCATGTGTGCAATTATTTCTGCACAAATTTCCTCATTGATTTGCGTGTCATAAATTCTGATAAGATGTTCTTTGTCGAAGTTTAGCTGCTCGCACGTATTAATTTGATGAACCAACTTTACGTTTAAGTTCTTTTGTAAATTGTTAACATGAGCAAGAATTTCGTCTTTGGTGATCCGAAAAGCATAAGGCAAGTCTTCAAAAAAAATAACTTTTATTTTTCCATACAGCTGCATTACTGCTTCGCGGCAAATTGCGTGATCGATGTGATTGCCGATGGCCAACGGACAAAATAAAATTCCATCCACATAGTTTTCCAGGTAGCTTTTTAATTCCCGCACCATCTCCCACTCCTTTTCTCCAAAAACATTTTTCTGGAAAATAAACCCGCTTCTTAATGGCGCATCTAACAAATCCAGGTTGACAATAGTGATTGGGAAATCATAAGATTTATAAAATTGTTCATCCTCTTTTTTACGCAGCAAACTGATTTCATTTTTATCCTTTGACACAAACCTGATTGCCCAGTCGGTTACAGTAAAGCAATTAATAATCGTTATTTCCATTTTACACTTTACACATTTGGAAATAGTAAGAGCAAGGCAATAAGCAGCATCATCAATGTGCGGGGATAAAATGTTTATTTTCATTTGCAGAATAATATTAAGCAAAATTTCTCAAAAATATTTCTGCAATAAAAATTACTTATGCATGATAGCTGGATAACTGCATCGGATTGCTTACCTCAGCTTTCTTTGAAATAATGTATGGTGGCACTACCAGGTAATGAATCGGGTGTTTGATAAAACATTGAATCGCGTCATCCAACGTTTCAACCATCGTTTCATTTTTTCCATTAAAAGAAGTATTTGCAATAATTCCTACACCGGTTTTTTCTTTAAAATTTTTAATAAGATCATAAATAAATTCATTGTCCTTTTTACTAACAGTTTGAATGCGCGCGCTGTGGTCGATGTGTTCGATTGTAGGAAAATGATCTTTATACTTGTCTTTTAAAAAGGCTGTAAACAACATAAAAGGCGTTCTTTCTGTGAAATCAAAATATTCATTTACATCTTCTTCTAACACAAATGGCGCAATGGGCCGGAACCATTCCCTTCCTTTAATGAATGCATTGATCCAGAATTTATTGACTCCATACCTGGTGTCTGCAACGATGCTGCGGTTGCCCAATGCACGCGGCCCAAACTCGCTATGGCTTTGAAAAACACATAATATTTTTCCGTGCACCAAATGATTAGCGCATTCTTCAATAAGATCATTCGGCTTTTCAATCCTCAAATCAGGATAATCTTTTAAAAGGCTTTTTACTTCATCAATATTTACACACGGACCAAGATAATCACGCTGCCAGTTAAACTGGTTTTCCAGATGATAATACTCCATCGCCCCATAAATGGCACAACCAAGTGACGTACCGCCATCGTGCGGAGCTGGTGGTATAAAAAGATGGTATCCCGCATCCAACACTTTACTGTTTGCTACGCAATTTAAAGCGCAGCCTCCGGCATAAACGATATTTTTAGTGCCTGTTTTTTCACTTAGCCACGCCGCTATTTGTACCAAAGCCTTTTCAAAAACCTCCTGTCCTTTTGCAGCAAAATCCGCTTTTTCCTGGAAGGTTTTTTTCTCATCTTTATAATCAAAATCAGTTGATTTAAATATTTTACGCCATTCGTCAGGTATCATTACTTCGCCATCATTTACGATCAGATCAGGAAGGTCAAATTTAGCAGGATCGCCGTAAGCAGCGAGTCCCATTACTTTTCCTTCATTTCCTTCACCTTTAAAAAGACACTCGGTAAGCTTGTAATAAAAATTTCCAAGGCCATCTGGCTTTTCAGGATTCCGGTCATGCAACTGCTTTTTGATACAGGTAACTTTTCCATCTTCGCAATAATAATAAGAGGCAACTTCAAACAGATTTTGCTGCCCGTTTTTGCCGGGATAATCGTAATTGATATGCTCCACAGGACTTCCAACCGAATCAATAATCATTGCAGCGCAGGTATCAAAACCAGAGGAAGGCCACGCGCTGTATAAATGAGAAAGATGATGCGAAATTTCGATGATTTGCGCATTTGCTTTTAGCGGCAATTCATTATACAATTCCTGGTGATAATCATTTTTTTTCCGAAACTCATCATCGGCGCTCCAGCATTCTACAACGAGGTCGTAAGGCTGAGATACAACAGGAATATGATTTTTATACAAGGAAATATCGCCCAATCTTCCCCAATGGTGTTTGCGTTTTGTAAGTCTTTCTTTGTGAATGGACATCAGATGTGTGCCTCCATCGAAGACGGAAATAGCGGCATCCTGAGTACGGTTAATACCTAAGATTTGTGGTGAATGCATAAGTTAACATGAAATTTATGCATCGCAGGTTGCAAATTATATACCTGCAAAAATGTAATCGAAAAAATAAAAATAAGTGTTGTAGTAAAGCCACACTTCCCTGCTAGTGTGTTTCAGCAACCACATTTTTTTACTGGTTATTTTGTGCCAATTTAGTGATAGTAGAGCAACAAATAATACGTTTTCTTATTTGATTATTATAAATAACGGTTACTATTTTCGCTTCCTTAAAAATTATAAATTTTCTCTTTTATGTATTTGCTGAATCTTCAGGAGTAATAATCTTTTTACTGTGCAAATAAGGGGTTTGAACATCATGTAAAAAGAGGACTTTCCAATGTTCTTGTCAATCAATTCCTTTTATTTCTTCAACACATTTTCAAATAATTTAAAAATCCGTTTATACTCATCTGTCCAGCTATTTGGATCTTCAAAATCGTGATTTTCCATCGGGTAAGGCGCTAATTGCCAGTTGTTTTTTTGTAATTCAATAAGGCGTTGGGTCAATTTCACAATATCCTGGAAGTGTACGTTCTGATCCACCATTCCGTGGCACATTAACAGGTTACCTTTTAATCCAGAAGCAAAATAAATGGGAGAACTTCTTTTGTAAGCCAGGCTATCTTTATAAGGGTCATTCAGAATGTTGGATGTGTATCCGTTATTATAATTTGCCCAATCGGTAACAGAACGCAAACCGGCACCCGCAGCGAAAACATCCGGTGTGGTAAACATCGCCATCAACGTAATAAAGCCTCCATACGAACCACCATAAATGCCGATGTTTTTAGGATTTACTCCATAATTTTTTACCAGGTAATTTGCAGCATCCACGTTATCTGTCAGATCTTTTCCGCCCATGTGACGATAGATTCCGGTGCGCCAATCTCTGCCGTAACCGGCGCTTCCGCGGTAATCCACATCCATCACATAATATCCATGATCGGCGAGCAAATTATGAAACATAAATTCCCTGAAATAATAGCTCCACCACTTATCAATATTTTGCAAATAACCAGCGCCATGAACAAAGATCACTGCCGGCTTATGTACATCAGGATTAGCAGGTTTATAAACTCTTCCATAAACCGTCGCTCCATCTCTTGCAGTAAATGTGATGATTTCGGGAGCGCGCCATTGATACGATTTAAATTCTTTACTTTCTGCTTTATCGGTAATTTGTTCGGCTTTTGCGCCAGCCTTATTTTCCTGAAGATAAAGTTCCCACGGCTTATTTGTAAAAGAATAAAGGATTGCAATTTCTTTTTCATCGGGAGAAATGGTTACTTCATTTCCACCTTCCATTGTTGTGATTCTTTCGGCTTTTCCATCACTTATTTGCAGCCGGTAAAACTGGTGTTGCCCAGGTTCAATCTGATTGGTAGAAATGTAGAAATATTTTTTATTATTGGAAAGATCAGCATCCAGCACTTCATATTTACCAGAAGTATATGCTTTCTTTTCACCGGTTCTTACATTTACAGAATAAAGATGAGAATAGCCGGTAACTTCTGATTGATACCAAAAATTATTTTCATCAATCCAGCCACTGTTGTAGATGCCGGGTCCGTCAATCCACGCGCTGTCGTGTTGCCGGTCTAATAATTTTAATTTTTTCGTTGATGGATTCCAGAGCATCAACCATCTGTCTTTGTGATCCTGTGCACGAATATCAAGAACAAGATTACTTCCTGAAGGCGACCATTTTGCAGAAGAAAAATTCACTTTTCTCAATGCATTTTCTTTTCTTGCTTTTTCAAATTCTGTTGGATAATCTTTTAGATATTCGGGAATATCACGAATCCCTTCGATGGAATCGGTCTTTATCTCGAACACCGAATCAGCGTGCATATCATAAAGGTAAAATTCACTGCTTCCCTGTGGCTGTCCTACTTTTTCACGGCCGGGAATATCAGTTGTATAACCGGATTCCGTTACATAATTTGGAACAATGGTAAAATGTTTTTTCCCTGCAGGTTTATACAAAGCATAACTGACAAATTTTCCATCAGGACTTATAGAAAGATTGCGCACGCTTTTATCATCAATATTTATTTTTCTCAAATTATTTTGTGCAGTGCTG
>JAHEZB010000611.1 GCA_023251285.1 Chitinophagaceae bacterium
GTATAAGGCTGTATGGCTTTTAGCTCCCGCAAAAGAAGCATAAAAATCAGTCCACCATCTAACGTTATTCCAGATATCATTTCCTTGTGAACCATAAAGGAACATGCTGAAATCAAAATTCTTATAAGTCAAAGCGAGATTGGCTCCATAGGTGAATTTAGGATTGGGATTGCCAATAAAAGTACGGTCGGCATCAGTGATGTGCCCATCGCCGTTTACATCTTTATAACGAAACCGCCCTAACCCGATATCAGTCTGGTATACTGCCGCATCATCTCCTGTGGCTTTTGCCGCTTGTGCATTTGCTGAGGTAATTTCATCAAGGCTGTTCCAAAATCCCACTATCTGGTATCCATAAAATGCGCCAATGGAATGGCCTACCTCGTTTCTGTTAATACTTTGTCCGAATCTTCTGCCATCACCGGAAAGGAAGTAATTAGAAGCATCACTCACTTTGGTGATCGTATTATTGTATGTGGTTAACTGTAATGAACCATCGAATTTCAAATCCTTGCTAAGACCAAAATGTGCACCCAATTGCATATCAATACCGGTGTTTTTCATACCTGCTATGTTTACAAAAGGAGCTGTTCCTCTGCCGGCTGTTGCAGGTAACGGAGGATTAAACAACAAGTCTTTGATGTCTTTTACATAATAGTCAATCGTGAAGTTGATTTTCTCATTGAGTAATGTGGCGTCCAAACCGATATTTGTGTTACCATCTTTTTCCCATCTGGCATCCGGGTTTCCAATCTGGCCAGTACGGAACCCCTGGTCGATACTGTTGTTAGTTCCACGAATATCATAATAGGATGCGTTTTTATCACTATTATAAGTAAAATATCCGTTGCTATTATTCAGGTTAAACTGATTTCCCATAATACCCCAACCACCACGAATCTTTAAATCATTCAACCACGACACATTTCTAAGAAAGTCTTCCTGGGAAAGACGCCACGCGGCAGTTATCGCTGGAAAGACGCCATATTGTTCATTAATAAATTTTGAGGAACCATCCCGCCTGATGGTAGCACTGATCAGATATTTGTCTTTATATCCGTAATCTACACGCCCAAACTGCGACCACAATCCATCAGTAGAGCGGCCACTGGATACGGTAGGAGTACCTGAACCTGTACTTAAAGTAACATAGCGTGGATCAAACGAAAAATAATTGGGCGTTGTTCCTGCAAGACTCCTGGATTCATTATTTACCGATTCTACACCGGCTAATACTGAAATATTGTGTTCACCAAAAGATCTACGGTAATTAAGCGTATTTGTCCATGTCCAGCTATATCCATAATAAGAACTTTCAGAATAACTGTTTTTACTGGCATTTTCGGCATTCTCGTAAGTTGGATAACCAAAAGAATGATAAATACCTGCATAACTTTCGCCTCCAAAACTTGTATGAAATACAAGATTGGGTACGAGGGTGGCATCAGCATAAACATTTCCAAAAAGACGATTGTTTAGTCCTGCATTGTTTCGTGTACGATATGCATCTGCAACCGCGTTTCTGGCGTTGCCCAGCTGTCCACCAAAAGTACCGGCAAAATTTCCCATAATATCATAGACAGGAATTATAGGTTGCTGGCGAAATGCCATCCCTATAAAACTTCCTTCACCTGGAGTCAGCCTGTTATTATCCATAATTGAATAAGAAAGATTTTCTCCTACTTTAATGTTTTTCGTAACATTAAATTCTGTATTTGCACGTACTGTGTAGCGTTTCAAATAGGTTTCCAATACAGTACCTTTTTGGTTTAAATATTCCATCGAAAAAAAGTACCTTCCCATGTCAGTAGCACCGCTTACTGATAAATTGTGATTCTGCATAGCAGCCGGCTTGTTAATCGCATGATACCAATCTGTTCCGGACTTGTTCGCTCGTGTGATCCGATAAAATGAATTCAATGCATTTGGATCGCTGTATTCCGGAATTACGTTATACAAGGTCGGATTTACTGCAGGGTCGCCTTCACTCAAACCAAACTTATTTCCTGCAAGAATATAATCGGGCAATGCAGGCGTTGAACCTCCGCCATACAACGCATCCGGATGAGCACTGTTAACCGGGGTACCGGAATTCGAGAGTGCATTGAATTTTAACTGTGCCATATCTATAGGGGATAGTATATGCCAGATATTTCCACTCTTTGGCTGTTGGGTGCCATAATAGCCGTCATAAGTTACCTTAACCTTTCCCTGGCCTTGTTTCGTCGTGATGATGACAACACCATTAGATGCCCTGGAACCATAGATAGAAGCAGCACCTGCATCCTTCAACACTTGCACTGACGAGACGTCATTAGGATTAATATCAGAAATGTTTTGGGTTGGAACACCATCAATAATGAAAAGGGGTGTGTTATTTCCAAAAGTATTAATACCACGTATGGTAATTTGTGGATTCTCTCCTGGCTGTCCGGATCCGATAACAGTAATACCAGATGCTTGTCCCTGCAACTGGTTCGCTAATTGCCCGGTCGGCTGCTTGTTCATGTCTTTTACATTAACAACCGACACGGCACCGGTGATGTCCTTTTTCAGTTGCGA
>JAHEZB010000612.1 GCA_023251285.1 Chitinophagaceae bacterium
GAAATGCGTTCAGGTTCCACTCGTGTTTTTTTTCATTGTTATTCATGTAATCACACTTTAAAAGACTAAAGAAACAGTAATGGTAAGAACAAAATGCAAAGTTGTTGTTCATGTAAATGTTTTCTTTAATTTTTTGTTACGTTGAATGACGAAACCAGGCAAAGGCGGTGTGAAATGGCATTCTTTCCGTACAATCCAAGATGATTGGGAACCAATTGTGAAACAGATCATAAAAAACAAGATTCCTACAGAATTCACAAATACCTTTGCCGCCCAATTTATAAAATTAGACCCAGTGAAAAAGATTTTACTTTCTTCTCTTTTCTGTTTTTTAAGTTTTTGCCTGTTGGCGCAGCAAACCGGTAATCAAATAGATACTTATAAAATCAAAGGACGATTAATAGATTCAGCTTCTCAGCATCCGTTGGAATATGCTACAGTCTCTTTGTTTCTGAACGATGGAAAAAAACCTGTAAACGGTACTGTCACCGACCGAAAAGGAGATTTTGTTGTGAATGATCTGGTTCCCGGAAAGTATAAGCTGGTAGCGGAATTTCTCGGCTACAAACCGCATACTCTATTCAATATTAACGTTGATAAAGATCACCCGGTAATTGATGTAAATAATATTGCTTTGGAATCAAAAGCTACCACACTGCAAGGAATTGTCATTTCCGGAAAACCTAAAATAATTGAAAACAAAATTGATAAAATGGTTTTTAATGCAGATCAGGATGTCACTTCACAGGTTGGTGTTGCCACAGATATTCTGAAAAAAGTGCCACAGGTTTCTGTTGACGTCGATGGAAATGTAGAATTGGCTGGCAGCTCCAGCATTCGTTTTTTAATTAACGGAAAACCGTCGGCTGCTTTTGGAAGTGACATTACAGATGTACTTCAGGCTATTCCTGCAAGCCAGATAAAAAGCATTGAAGTGATCACTAATCCCGGCGCTAAATTCGATGCGCAGGGACTTGGCGGCATTATCAATATCATTTTAAAGAACAATAATTCGCATGGGGTAAATGGAAATTTATCGTTGACAGGAGGAACAAGAACTGAAAATGGTTCTTTCAATTTCAATGCACGCAAAGGTTCATTTGGACTAAATGCTTTTATCAGTGGAAATGCGCGGCTAAATGCCATCAGTACTTCCACATCTGATCGTGTTACCAATGACACTGCTGCAAACACAACCGTTTTACTAAAGCAGGACGGATCGAGCAGCATTCGCAGAAATGGCTACCAGACAGGGCTTGGGTTTGACTGGGATCTTAATGACCACAATAGTTTTACCGGCGCATTATCGTATCAAAATTTCAGCCACACCGGAATAAGCACTACGATGCAATCACAAACCACCAAAGACATCAACAGCAATGTCCTGTCAGATATCGAAAACTCGATCAATGGCGACCATTCTTTCTATTTTCATAACATAGATGCAAGTCTTAATTATAAAAAAACATTCAAAAAAGAAGACCAGGAATTAGACTTTGCAATTAATTCCAGTTTCGGAAACCGCAACTCAGTTGACAACAGTTACCAGTTTGCTTTGCCAAACGATTCTCTTTATTACAGCACAAAACGTGATAATCCCGGAACGGAAAATGAAACGGAAATAAAATTGGATTATACGCAACCAATAAAAAAGAATGTACTGCTTGGAGTAGGAAGCAAATTGGGTCTATATGATATTGCCAGCAATTCAAATGTGATGAAATTAAATGGTCTGGGTGCATATTCAAAAGATCTTTATTTGTCCAATACACTCGACTATCATCAGAAAGTTTATGCATTGTACGCAGAATTAAGTTTCCCGGTATTTAAATTATTTGATGCGAAAATTGGGGAGCGTTACGAACGCACCGAGATCAATTCTTATTATTCTGATGCACAACAGCAGGAGAAAGTTCCTGGTTATAATACTTTTGTTCCTTCCGTCTTTTTTTCAAAAAAATTAAATGACCATTCACTTTTAAAACTAAGCTATTCGAAAAGAATTGAAAGGCCCGATTACCGCGATTTGAATCCATTTATTAACACCAGTGATGCGAAGAATCTTTCTTCCGGAAATTCACATCTTCAGCCGGAAATCGGCCATCGCTACGAATTGGGTTATAGCGCAGATATTAATAACAACGGATCAATTATGTTTAGCTTATTCTACCGGGTAAATGATCACGATATTCAGCCTTTTATTGTTTATTATCCTTCATACCAGGTAGGTGACACAACCTATACGGATGTTGCAGTAAGTACCCGTCAAAACATTGGAAGAGAAAATAATATTGGCCTCAATGCCTTTGCTTCTGTCAAATTATTTTCGAAACTGGATTTAAGAACCAACCTGTTCTTTTTTGAAAGGCATACCATCAATACCATTGACAAAGGATACGACTACAATAGTTTTAATTACCACATTAATCTGAATGCAGATTACCAGTTTTCAAAAACATTGCTTGCAGAATTTTTCGGCAATTTCAGATCGGCAAGGCATGAAGCACAGGGAATCTATCCATCTTGGACGTCTTATAGTATTGCTGTCCGTAAACAAATCTG
>JAHEZB010000613.1 GCA_023251285.1 Chitinophagaceae bacterium
ATCCGGAAAGAGAAAATACGAGATGCCATTCAGACTTTTAAAAGTCTGGAGCACCGGATGTCAACTGTGGCAACAGTTCGTGGCGTCGAATTTATTAACGACAGTAAAGCGACCAATGTCAACAGCACCTGGTATGCGCTTGAATCGATGACAAAGCCTGTGATCCTGATTCTTGGAGGTGTGGATAAAGGAAACGACTATTTCTTATTAAAAGACCTGGTAAAAGAAAAAGTAAAAGCCATTGTATGCATGGGAATTAACAACGATAAAATTCATGAGGCTTTCGGTAAAGACGTTCAGTTGATGGTAAACACGAAGAGCGCTAAAGATGCGGTGGAATCTGCATTTCATTTTGCTGATAAAGGAGACGTGGTTTTATTGTCACCAGCTTGTGCAAGTTTTGATTTGTTTAAAAATTATGAAGATCGCGGAATGCAATTTATTCAAGCGGTTAAGGATTTATAATATCAATAAAAGAATCAAACGAAAGAAATAAAATAAATGAATGATGCAAAACAAATAGTATCCAACACCTTTTCTTCTGCACAGGAAGTGACAGGAAACCTGTGGCGACGCACCAAAGGAGATAAGGTGATATGGGCTATCGTGATCTTGCTTACGATGGTCAGCATCCTCGTTGTGTACAGCAGCATTGGCTCGCTCGCTTACCGGATGAATAAATCTACCGAGAGTTATTTGTTCCGGCAGATTGGTTACATCTGTCTCGGCGTCATTATTATTTATTTTGCACATCGCGTTAATTATACAATTTATTCGCGTGTTGCATCGATCTTGTTTATCATCTCTGTTCCACTTTTGCTTTATACTTTAAAATATGGAAGTCACATCAATGACGCAAGCCGCTGGATCAAATTACCGGTCATTAACCTCACATTTCAAACTTCTGATCTGGCGAAACTTGCTTTGTTCATGTACATAAGCAGGATATTAAGCCGCAGGCAAAATGTGATTAAAGATTTTAAAAAAGGATTTCTTCCGTTGATCGTTCCAGTCGGAATTATTTGTATATTAATTGCACCTGCAAATCTCTCAACCGCTTTATTGATCGGAGGTATAGCACTTTTGCTGATGTTTATCGGGCGCGTGCAATTGAAGCATATTTTACTTGTCGTAGGTGCAGCACTGATACCATTGCTTTTTTTGATCGGCATTGCAAAACATTATTACAACGAACAGGAACAGGTTTCCAAAGACCTGCCTGCCATACTTTCTTTTGGACGAATGCCTACATGGGTAAAACGTGTACAGGATTTCATGTATGCCGATAAAGAAGATGCCTCTTACCAGATTCAACAGGCAAAAATTGCTATTGCCACAGGCGGCATTTTTGGTAAAGGGCCGGGCAAAAGTGAACAACGGAATTTTTTGCCACATCCTTACAGTGATTTTATCTATGCAATCATCATTGAAGAATATGGGCTTGCAGGCGGTACAGTTATTTTATTGATCTACCTGTTGTTTTTATTTCGAAGTATCAGGCTGTTTCAGCGATGCCCATATGCGTTTGGAGCATTTCTGGCTGTGGCATTAAGTTTTACGTTGGTGATCCAGGCGTTGGTGAATATGGCGGTAAATGTAAATCTCTTTCCCACGACGGGGGTAACATTGCCATTGGTGAGCATGGGCGGTAGCAGCCTTTTGTTTACTTGTTTTTCTATTGGAATTATTCTCAGCGTGGCAAGAAATGTGGAAGATGCAGAAGGGAAAAGTGCACAACTGGCTACACAGCAAACTGAAGAAGCAGCGAGTAATGAAGAGGAAGAATAAAAAAAAGGATGAGGTATTACGAAGAAAGAAATATAAAAATCAGAATCAGGATTATTTGTTTGTTTACTGTAACAGGAAAAAGAACATAGTATGAAAATTATTATTGCAGGCGGTGGAACGGGCGGACATATTTTTCCTGCATTAGCAATTGCAAATGCTGTGAAAAATAGAATGCCTGCTGTAGAGATACTTTTCGTGGGAGCAAAGGGAAAAATGGAAATGGAAAAAATTCCTGCTGCCGGTTATAAGATTGTCGGACTCGACATTGCAGGTTATAACCGAAGTTCTTTGATTAAAAATATTGGGCTGCCGGTAAAGCTGGTAAAAAGTTTTTTGCAGGTAAGAAATATTTTAAA
The DNA here is from genome assembly GCA_023251285.1 of Chitinophagaceae bacterium. Taxonomy (GTDB): domain Bacteria; phylum Bacteroidota; class Bacteroidia; order Chitinophagales; family Chitinophagaceae; genus Ginsengibacter. Next base: position 2,145 of record JAHEZB010000613.1, read on the forward strand.
ATCTTTTAAGCCAGATGCGGTCATTGGTGTTGGAGGATATTCCAGTTACCCGGTTTTGAGATCGGCTCAAAGCAGAAACATTCCAACTTTTATCCATGAAGCAAATTCTCTGCCCGGTAAAAGCAATATCATGCTGGGTAAAAGGGCAACTGAAATTTTCGTTCCGATAGAAGGAATGCAAAAATATTTTCCGGCTGAAAAAATTATGATGACTGGTAACCCGGTAAGAAAAGTTTTTTTAGAAAAGATTTCTAAAACTGAAGCACTCGAATTTTTTGGATTGAAACCGGGTTTTAAAACTGTTTTTGTAATGGGTGGAAGCCTTGGCGCAAAAAGTATTAATGAAGCAGTCGAACAAAATATAGATTTTTTCAAGAAAAATAACCTGCAATTGATTTGGCAAACAGGAAAAA
>JAHEZB010000614.1 GCA_023251285.1 Chitinophagaceae bacterium
CATGTCTTGCCGCCTCGGCCGCCTTAGCAGTTTCCGATATTCCGATCCAGGAAATTATTTCTGAAGTAAGGGTAGGAAAAATAAATGGTGAATTTGTAGTAAATCCAACGCGTTCTGAATTAGAAGTAGCGGATTTGGAATTTCTGATTGCCGCTACCGACAAAAATATCATGATGGTAGAAGGCCAGGGAAAAGAATGCCAGGAAGAAGATTTGGTAAAAGCGATCGAAATAGCGCACGAAGCCATTAAAATACAAGTGAAAGCGCAGGAAGAATTACGGGATAAAGTAGGAGCAAAACCAAAACGTGAATATGCAAAACCTTACCGCAACGAAGCGCTGGATGAAAAAATAATCGCTTTTGCCAAGGATAAAATGTATGAGATTTCTGCAAAAGGAACTTCAAAAAATGAGAGAAAAGAGGCTTTTGATCAGCTGTTGGATGAGACAACCGCACACCTGGGTGAGGAATTGCCCGACGAAGATAAATCGCTTATTAAATACTATTTCGGTGAATTGCAATATCATGTAGTTCGCGATATGATGTTGAACGACCGGAAACGCCTTGATGGGCGAGGACTGGAAGAAATCAGGCCCCTTACCATGGAAGTAAATATTCTTCCATCGCCGCATGGTTCTGCTTTGTTTACCCGTGGCGAAACTCAATCATTAACCACTGTAACTTTAGGTACCCCGCTTGATGAATTGTTGGTTGAAAGCGCGGCTACCAGCAATTATTCTAAATTTATTTTGCATTATAATTTCCCTCCTTTTTCTACCGGTGAAGTAAAAATGATGCGCGGTGTTGGCCGGCGTGAAGTAGGACATGGAAACCTGGCGATGCGTTCGTTAAAACAAATTATGCCGGGCACTGATTACCCTTATACTGTGAGGGTAGTGAGTGATATTTTAGAAAGCAATGGCTCATCCTCGATGGCAACTGTTTGTGCAGGTTCATTGGCGCTGATGGATGCCGGTGTTCCGTTCAAAAAACATGTAAGTGGCATTGCCATGGGATTGATTTCAAAAGGAGATCAGTTTGCAGTTCTTTCTGACATTTTGGGTGATGAAGATCATTTGGGAGATATGGATTTTAAAGTAACCGGCACCAGAGACGGAATTTGCGGCGTGCAGATGGACATTAAAGTCGATGGATTGAGCATGGATGTAATGCGCCAGGCACTAGACCAGGCAAAGAAAGGCAGAATGCATATTCTGGATGCGATGTATCAATGTATTCCTCAACACAATGCTGATGTAAAACCGCAGGCACCAAGGATGGAAAAACTGATCATCGATTCTGAATTTATCGGAGCTGTGATCGGGCCGGGCGGAAAAATTATCCAGGAAATTCAAAAAACAACCGGCGCAACGATTAATATTACAGAGGTTGGAAAAACGGGAGAAGTAAGTATTTTCTCTGCTAATAAAGAAAGCCTTGACCAGGCAGTAGCCTGGGTAAAGAGCATTGTTTCTGTTCCGGAAATCGGTGATGTATATGAAGGAACTGTAAAAGGTATTAAAGAATTTGGTGCATTTGTAGAGTTTTTGCCAGGTAAACAGGGATTGCTTCATATTTCAGAGATCATGTGGAAACGGCTAGAGAATATGGATAACGTTTTCCAGGAAGGCGATAAAGTGAAAGTGAAATTAGTAGGGGTAGATCCTAAAACGGGAAAATTTAAACTCAGCAGAAAAGCGTTGTTGCCAAAACCTGAACAGGGACAGGGGCAGGGAGCACATCAGCACCGCGATAACGATCGTTAATTTTTATCTTATTGAATATTCTAAAGCTTGTAAATTTTACAGGCTTTTTTTTTGAAATAACAAAATTTAAATTCAATTTATTTGTTCTTTTACTGGGTTACTTTAATACTTTTCAAAAAATAATGTTGAAAAAGAAATATATTAAAATTGAAATAAAAGCGGTTTCAGCAGATGAAGCTGAAGTGCTGATTGCCGCCTTATCAGAAAATAATTATTATGCCTTTGAACAGGAAAATAATTTGCTGAATGCATACGTTAATGAAGAAGATTTTGATGAACAAAAACTGAAAGAAATTTTGCCGGCACAATTGATTTTTACAAAAAATATTATTGAAGAAGAAAACTGGAATGAGCAGTGGGAGCGAAGCATTGAACCGGTGATCGTGAATGATTTTGCAGCGATCAGGCCGGCTTTCAGCAAACCAATAAATAATGTAAAATTTGATTTGGTAATCACTCCAAAAATGAGTTTTGGAACCGGCCATCATGCAACAACATTTTTGATGGTAGAATATATGCAAGAGATAAATTTCGAAAATAAAACAGTGGTTGATTTTGGCACCGGAACCGCTGTGCTGGCGATTCTTGCAGAAAAATGCGGCGCTTCCAAAGTGATTGCAGTGGATTATGATGAATGGAGTATTGAGAATGCCAAAGAGAATATCGAAGCCAATGGTTGTAAGAAGATTATGTTGAAACAACAGGATAATCTTTCCGCAATAGAAGAGGCGGACGTTGTCCTGGGAAATATTAATTTAAATGTTTTGACAAATGAATCTTCATCC
>JAHEZB010000615.1 GCA_023251285.1 Chitinophagaceae bacterium
GGAGGATGTAGTGGTTTTTAATTTTCCGGTAAATGACACCTTGATCAATGATGATCAGCATGGATCACAGGTCACTTATTACCAGGAAATCCAGGCAAGGATGATGGCAGATCATATTTCTGAACAGGAAGCAAGACAGCGCGTGCTGGCTCAGTACGGCGATTTGATCGTTACCCGTCCTGTTGATAAAAGAGAGAATTTTATTAAAAGATGTGTGGCTATTGCAGGCGATACTTTACAAATAAAAAACCGCGTCATTTATATAAATGGAGTGGCGCAAACCTTGCCTGAATATCATGAGTTTAATTACCTGGTAACTACTTCCGCGTCTCTTGATCCTGACCAGCTGAACAGTGTGGGCATACAGGATACACAGGATCCGAATAAAAACCAGGTGCAGATGATTGGAACAAATACTTATGTAATCGGGATGAGTGATGCGGAAAAGCTGCAATTAAAAATGTTTCCGACTGTAAAAAGTATTGAACCGCAGCCGCTTGCTGAATATGACAAGAGCCCCTTTGTATTTCCTTACGAAGCCGGCAACGGTTGGTCTGTAGATAATTATGGCCCTATATGGATTCCAAAAAAAGGCGCTACAATTCCTCTTACTCCTGAAAATATACGCCGCTATCATCGTTGTATTGATACGTATGAAGCCAATAAACTGGAGGAAAGAAACGGCCAATATTTCATCAACGATAAGCCTGCAACGACTTATACTTTCAAGATGAATTATTACTGGATGATGGGAGACAACCGGCACAATTCGCTTGACAGCCGCTATTGGGGCTATGTGCCGGAAGATCATATTGTAGGCAAGGCTTCTTTGATATGGTTTAGTTATGGAAACAACGGGATCAGGTGGAGCAGGATCTTTCAGAAAATAAAATAGCCTGAGCTTGAAAGTCGGAAGTCTTGAAAGGCCGGTATATCTACGCATAGGGTAAAACCGTAAGGCAATATTTAAAAACAATATGCTCATGAAAAGATTTATTGCCTTCCTGCTTTCATTTTCTCTTTTCGCGTGCAATGAACAAGATCATCAATCAGCAAAAACGACATTTACACAAACTGATTCTATAAACACCGGTAATCCGCAAGCGGCAGATACTTTGTCGAAATCATTATCTCCCGGCGATACTTTGTTTTTTAAACTCGCAATGGACACCGGCAACCACGTTACTGTTCCTATAAAAATTTCTGCAGGAAAAGAATTATTTGCCTCTCTTTCTTCTGAAGATAAAAAAGCAAACATTCGGGTGAGCCAAATTGAATTTCCAGACAGTACATTTGACGGGCCTTTTGGAAGAGAACTGCAGCGCGAAATAAACAGACACGGAAATTATAAACTCATTATCGGGGAAGATATGATGGCCGGCGATCGCTGGAAGGGAAATTTTGTTTTAAAGGTTTGGGTAAAGTAGGCTGAAGGTTCAAGGTTGAAAGTCGATAAAATTATTCAAGTTGATGAAAAGATCACTGTTCATTATTATTGTTTTGTTTGTCTTCATTTCTGCATCTGCGCAGTCCGATATGGAAGTAAAATTTGATGCTCCTGCTACCTATTTTACGCAATCAATTCCACTTGGAAACGGCCGTCTGGGTGCGATGGTTTTTGGCAATCCAAATCATGAAAGAATCGTGCTGAACGAAAAGAGCATGTGGTCAGGTGGCGTACAGGATCCAAACAGGCCGGATGCCTATAAGTATTTGCCAGAAATCCAAAAACTGCTGCAACAGGGACACAACAAAGAAGCGCAGGGATTGTTGCAACAACATTTTGTTTGCGCAGGCAAAGGTTCCGGGTATGGAGCGGGAGCGCATGTTAAGTTTGGTTGTTATCAAATTTTATCTGATGCTTTTATCACGTGGCGCGATACAACTTCTTCCTTTACAGATTATAACAGAACGTTGCAAATTGATAAAGCACTGGCCACCACTGCATGGAAAAGAAATGGGATACAATATAAAGAAGAAGTTTATGTGAGCGCTCCGCAACAGGTAATTATTATCCGCCTTTCTGCAGATAAGAAACATGCATTGAATTTTGATTTTTATCTGAACAGGAAAGAGGATGCAACTTTTTCTGCTCAGAAAAATACCATTACGATGCAGGGACAATTGGATGGCGGTGATGGCGATAAGGGGATAAAATTTGCCGGTTTTTTAAAAGCAATCGCGCCGGGTGGAAAAGTGATGGTTTCGGGAAATGCACTCCATGTTGAAGGTGATAAAGAATGTATCATCATCATTAGCGCAGCAACGGACATGAACTGGCCTCACGTAGAAATTCGCGGCGCCGATCCGTTGCCTGTTGCCCAAAAACACGTAAACCTTGCAGCAGCCATTTCTTACAATCAATTGCTTAAAAATCATATCAAAGATTTCCAGTCCTTTTTCAATCGCTGTACGCTTAAATTCAATGCCCCAAAAAATGATTCTATTGTCGAAATGACCACTGCTCAGCGTTTGATCCGTTATGCTAATGGAAACAGTGATCCGGCTTTGCCTGCGCTATATTTTAATTTCGGACGCTATCTTTTAAT
>JAHEZB010000616.1 GCA_023251285.1 Chitinophagaceae bacterium
TTTATACTGTTCTTTTTGATCTTTAGTTCCAAATAATGCAACTGATGCCATACTCGTTAACATCAAAGCAGCAAGTGATAACATAGTAAACAAAACTCTATTTCTGCCTTCCTTTGACTCACCGGCTGTTCTTATGACCTGGGCGACTATTTGTAGTCCGGCATTTGCAAATGGCATTGATCTAATAAAGCTTTTTCCTGATGCCCCTCTAATTCTCCAACTGCCTATATGATGAAATGGTCCTGTAACTCGTGCCGCTTCCTCAAGCGCAACGACTTGAGATTTACCAGCTTTTATTGCTTTATAAAATTCAGTAAAACGGCTCGTTGTTTCTGAGATATTTGAAGGTAATGCAAAAATACTTGTACCCTTATCAATAAGATCAAGCACTTTCTGTACGCCGTTTCTTTCATTAATAACCTGTTTAACGGCTTCATCTGCTGGAAGTGATAGGAAGTTGGCAAGTGTCAATCGTGATCCTCCCAAGACCTCATACATCTCATATATTTTGCCTACATCTCCGCCTTTATTAACAATTGCATCTTTGAGTATTTTCAGTTGATCAACAAGAGGAGTATATTTGTTTTTACTGTTGACTATAGCGTTCCATTGATCAGCTGCAAAGTTTGTTGCAGCAAAAGCCGGATAATAACCGGTTGTTCCAACTGTAAATACTCGCGCTGAGCTTACCAATAGTTGCTCAAACATATTCATTGCCTGGAAGGTCATTATATTGTCAACAGTTGCTTTTATAAGAGAATCAGTTAGGACCGGAACTCTTTTATATCCCTGTCTTGCCATAATAATATTTGGATCTTTTTCTTGAGGATATGTAATTCTTCCCTGAGCATCAACTGATGGTTGAAGTTTAAGTTTTTGGAACATATCAGGAACAAGCGCTGAATCGGCAATATCCCCAATTTTATTATATACAATTTGTCTCATTGCTTTTTTAACCGCCTCAACATGATTTCTCATGCCGGACGACACCGGATCAATGATAGCTCTTGCCGATCCGGTCCTACTCTTTAAAAACGAAGCTTTAACACCTGGCTTATTACTTACTCCTGAATATGGCTGATCTCCAACAAGCTCATCTTCAAATTGACGTTTGAAAGAAGCGTAGCCTTTTTTATCTTTCAATTGGTTATACATTTCGTCCTTCATTAGCTGCACCTGTGGATCGTTAAATAAAGCCAAATCTTCATGAGTCAAAGCATCAAACATTTCTTCCTGTTTTGTAAATCTATCTTTATTTTGCAAATACGCTTCGCTTACTTCATCTTTTGTAAATCCATCTTTTGTTAATATAGCGTTTAGATGATCATAAGCTTCTTTTGCTGCCTTCATATCAGCAAGTGGAGAATTGCCTTTATCGTTGACCATTTCAGTAGCTTTACTAGGACCGCCTAAATCATCTACTATTTTCTTAGCTATATCATAAGCTTCTTTTAATTTTGTAAGTTCTTCGTAGGCAAAATGTTCACGTCTTGCAACTAAATAAAATCCAAAAGAATCGTGTATTTTATTTTTATTCAAATCGTCAATTAAAGTTTTCCAGTTAAATTCATGGACCTTAACAAAATCACCGTTTCTAAATCCCCAATAACCACGATCTGACATTATATTATTTGAATAAACTCCGCCTCCTGTCTGCATAGCACGAAGCCATAAGGACGGATCATTTTTAGTAAAATGAACATTTGCCTTAACAGCTAATTTTTCAAGTGGATATATTTCATCTTCAATAAAGGTCCTTATCTTTTCCCAAATATTAAGAAAAGGTTTATCCGGTAATTTTGATTCATTAGTAACTCTAGCTCCTATCTTGTCCAGTGGATCTAAACCTTGATATTCTTTAACTATTGCTTTTAAATCTGAAAGCATCTCGCCTATAACCGGTTGATAATATTTTCCACCCTCTTTTAAAAACTCTTTAACGAGATTAGGATATTTTTCAGTTATAGTTGTCGGGATCTCTGTATATTTTTGCATTAATGTAGCAAATCCCTCAATCGTTCTTTTCTTTAAACTGTGGGTTTTCTTGCCACCTGGATAATATTCGGTATATAGATCAGTAATTTCTTTTCTTAACCCTTTTGTTGATTTTGCATAAATTGGCTTACCATCTTCTCTAAATCCTGATACTTCCAATAACTTATCACTAATTTTGTAAGCAAAGTCTAATAAATGTGCGTCCTCATGAGAAGCAACTGATAGATCATTCATTCCGTTTATACGGACATTAAAAGTATCAGGATAAAAAGTACCTAATGCCCCTCTTGACATATAACTCTCGCCTAGTGTGCCTTTGCCGATCATTTTTACATACTTTGCAGTAAATTCCCTAATTTTTTCAAATAATTTAAAGTTTCCAGCTTCAGTTTTATCAAGTGGTACTTTTTCATATTCTCCTATCTGTTCAGCACCACTTGATGCAATACCTGAGGCAACTCGTACTTGAGGTTTCTGCGCTTCATTCCAAATATCAGTTAGTTGAGATTTGTTTTTATTATTTACAAATCTTAATTCTCCTGTTAT
>JAHEZB010000617.1 GCA_023251285.1 Chitinophagaceae bacterium
ACGGGCAATATGTTTTTCCCTTGATTGTGATAGCCGCATTTGGCACTGCCATGTATCTGTCAAAGACCTATGTTTCTGATCTTTTTAATTTTGATTTCAGCAGCAACAAAGATTATGTATCCGGAAAAATCAGCTTTATGGATGCGGCCACTCCGAATATTACCCTGATAATATTCTGGTTGAGTGCCATCATGATCAGTGTTTTTGCTTTTATAAAAAAATATTCTCTTATACCACTAATGGGCCTCATTACCTGTATGTACCTGCTTACAGGAATGACCAAAAGTAACTGGGCCTGGTTTTTAAGCTGGCTGGCAATTGGTTTGATTTTCTATTTCCTTTATGGGTATAAAAAAAGTAAACTCGCATCAAAAAAATGATTGTGTAGCCTGCTACAGAAATTCTTATCATCAACTGTCGCGTCAGCCCACCGAAGCTTCAGCATAGGTGGGTCGCATTTTTCAGGGCCTGCCTGCCGTCAGGCAGGTTCTGTAACTTTGTTCAGCATTTTTTAACTAAATACCCCTTTTGGGGATAGGGGGCATGAAATTTCAGATTGGCGATATTGTTCGTGTTCTGCATTCCAATGAAGAAGGAGAGGTCATTGATATCATCAATGATAAAATGGTTATGCTGGATGTGGGAGGGGTGCAATTTCCGGTTTATAATGATCAGGTTGAATACCCTTATTTTAAAAAATTTTCAGAAAAGAAAATATTTTCTACCAAAAAGGAAAAGAAATATGTTGATGATTTAAAAAGAGAAGACAACACAAATGATAAAAAAACAGTGGATGGCATGTGGCTCACTTTTCTTCCTGTTCTTGATACGGATGAATTTGGAGATGACGTGGTGGATAATTTAAAAGTTCATTTGGTAAACAGAACAGAAGCAGCTTATACTTTTGATTACAAATTAGCTTTCTTTGGTAAACCGGAATTTGAACTAAAAAATACTGTACAACCTTTTGAAGATTTTTATATTCATGATGTTCCCTTTGAAGACCTTAACGACAGTCCTTTCTTTGAATTTGAATTTTCGTTATTGAAACCAGATAAAAAGAAAGCGGAGATTTGCACAGCGTCACTCAAGTTGAAACCCAAACAACTTTTTATTAAAATAGAAGAAATCAGGACCCGGAATGAAGCAAGTTTTTCTTACCGGTTATTTAATATTTATCCGGATATGGTTACAGAAGATAAAGCGGATGTTGGCAATCTTTATGCAAAAAACAAATCATATGATGCTTCCAAAGGAAGGCAGTTTATGGAGTCACCCAAATCTGTTATTGATCTGCACATAGAAAAACTTACTGACAACTGGCAGGGGATGAGCAACCTTCAGATAATTAACATGCAATTAAAAACATTTGAGAAATATTATGATCTGGCAATTGCCCACCTGCAACCTTCATTAATTGTAATTCATGGTGTAGGAAGCGGAAGACTCCGGGATGATATTCACGAACTGCTTAAATACCGGAAAGAGGTAAAAACATTCGTGAACCAGTATGATCCGCGATTTGGTTATGGAGCTACAGAAATATTTTTTGAATACTGATCTAAAGCCTGATAGCTAATCTGCCAAACTTATTAATGCAATTCAATAGTTTGCACCTCAGGGATATTTTTTAAACGAAGTTCTATATGTTTACGATGAGCTTTTGATTTAAAGTCCTGGAAAATTTCAAGTATGTCGTTGTCTATATAAACACTATCGGTGCCGTTAATCTCTACAACGGAAAATTCAGGAATCCCGTCCAGCATTTTAATTATCCTTCCCTTATTCAGGAAACTTACATTCAGCGCTAACTCTATTGTATAGTGATTATGATGTCCTTCTTTTCTTTCTTTTAAAATATAGCCGGCCCGGTAAGTATGTTTTACCAGAAAATAAATACTATAAACAATACCAATCAATACCCCAATCAACAGGTCTGTAAACAGAATGGCAATTACAGTAACTATGAAGGGAAGAAATTGCTCCCGGCCTTGTTTGTAAACTGAAATAATCATTGTCGTTTTTGCCAGGTTGTAACCCGTGCGGATAAGGATTACTGCAAGTACGCAATACGGAATTTGATTAACTAATGAAACAGCAAACAGCACGGTTATCAAAAGCCAGACTCCGTGAAAGAAAGAAGAAAGCCTTGTTTTGGCACCTGCTTCGGCATTTGCTGAGCCACGAAGAATTACAGCGGTAACTGGCAATCCACCAAACAGACCGCTAAAGAAATTTCCTATTCCTTGTGCTATCAATTCCCGGTTTGGGGGTGTTACTCTGTTATATGGATCCAGTTTATCAATGGCGGTAATACTCAATAAACTTTCAAGGGAAGCAACAAAAAAAATAATCACCCCTGTTTTCCATATTTCACTATTGGAAAAGAGTGAAGAGAAATCAGGAAATTTTATTTGTTCCAAAAAACGATGAGGTAATGAAACATACTGTTCAGGTGTAAGACCTATTGAAGGAAAAATATTTTTAAAGGCAAATGCCAACAGGCTGCCAAATACTACCGTTACAAATGAAGCAGGAATA
>JAHEZB010000618.1 GCA_023251285.1 Chitinophagaceae bacterium
TGTGGTGGCTGTAGTTATTTTTTTGATGATTACTTCAAAGAAAGGCCATGAGAACGGATCCCGGAATAGCGAATTTTTTAAAGGAAAAGACCGGTATTTTTGGGGAACGATTCTGCTTGTTATCTTTATTTTATTTCTCTCCCTGAGATTACTTCCTCATCCTGATTACAGGGGAGAAGCCGATGAAGTAGTAACTGTAGTAGGAGTTCAATGGGATTGGTTAATGGCCGTTGGACAAAGTAATCAAAACCCTGCTGAATTTATTGGCAAAAATGAAATAACCGTGCCGGTAAATAAGAGAATCAGGTTTATAATTACTTCCAGCGACGTAACTCACAGCTTTGCTATTTACGACAAATCCGGTACTTTGCTTACACAAATCCAGGCGATGCCACAATACAAAAATGAACTCGAATATGTTTTTACACAAAAAGGAAAATATACCATTCTTTGTTTGGAATATTGCGGCCTTGCACACCCTTTTATGACGGGAGCTATTCATGTAAATTAAAATTTTTTAATTGTTGCTTATGATACCACCGGAGCCAGTTAAAACAAACAAAGAAAGAGGTCTCATTTTCACCTGGAGCATCACTTTCCTGGTTCTTTTTCCATTATTGATTTTGCTCGGTTTTTTAATGAGAATCGGGCAGGCCGAAATGAAAAAACTTTTCCTGTCCGATTTCTATTCGTTGATGACGCTTCACGGTCTTGGCATGACAGCTTTGATGTTCAGCTTTGCATTTGCCATTATATGGTATTTGATCAGCAGCAGGTATGCAAGGCTGAATATACGCATCGGATACGTTGTTTATTTCACCGTATTAATCGCCCTGGCTGGTTTAACGATTGGCATCCTCGTTGGAAAATTTGGAGCAGGCTGGTTTTTGTTATATCCGTTGCCTTTCAAAAGCGGTACCTGGTTATCCTGGTCGACTGGTGTTAGTATTATTTCTCTCATCATCGTGGGCATAGCCTGGCTTATTGGAATGTTGCATTTGTTGTATTATTTGTCAAAAGAATTTGGAGGATTCGGCAATTTATTGGGATGGCAGTATTTGAGAAGAAAAGAAGTGAAGAAAGAACTGCCACCGATGGTATTGGTTGCTACAATAAGCCTTGTTCCGGCAATACTCGCGTTTATTATCGGCGCTGTGATGCTGCTCATGTATCTGCTGCAATTCCTACAACCGTCGTTAAAATTTGATCCACTTCTTTTGCAAAACATCACGCTCTTTTTTGGGCATACGTTTGTGAGTGTGACGTTGTTTTGCGGAGTAGCGTGGATTTATGAAATTTTGCCTGAATTTACCGGTCGTGAATGGAAAACTGATAAAGTATTGATCTATTTCTGGAACGCCACTTTTGTCGTAATATTAATTGCGTGGTTTCAAAATTTGTATATGGATTTTGCAGATCCGGTATCAAGACAATTTTCAGGACAAATCATTAATTTTTTAAGCGCTATACCTGCAAGTATCATCACCATCTACGGCGTGATCGTTCAGTTTTATCATTCAAAAATTAAATGGAGTTTCATCCCCCTGATGTTTTTATACGGAATAGCGGGATGGGCCATTGCGGGGTTTGCAGCAACGGTAGAATCTACTATTTCTGTCTACAAGGTTTTGCATAATACCATGTTCGTTCCCGGCCATTTGCACACGAATATGCTGATGGGAGTTACCTTGTTTATTTTTGGGTTTTTATTTTATTTATTTTTTGAAAATGGAAAACAACACCCGGGTAAACTGGCTAAAGCAGGGTTTTGGCTGTTTGTTGCGGCAGGTTATGGATTTGTTTTGATGTTTTTCCTGGAAGGAATCAGTGGAATTCCAAGAAGATATGCCCGCTACACCGGAATGGGAATAAAAAGCATGCACGATATTGCTGTTCACACGGCACAAATAGCGGTCTTTTTTATCATTGTGTTGTCGCTAGGGTTATTAATGATGTATTATTCCTTGTTTTCAAATCTTTTAAAAAAAAATCTTTTAAAGGTTTTTAAGACAAAAGCTGGTATTGCATAAACAACAGAAGCGTTAGAGAGTTGAAGTAAAGAATATTTTAGCTCAAAAGAACGAATATCAAACCTGGTTGGCGTCCATCATCAGCCACATTTCATATCCTACTTCTTCCCGGATGATTTCGGATCTTTTTGCATCGCGGTATACGTCGCCTCCAACCTCCATTTTCAGGTAGTAGTTGTAATAAAATTGTGCCAAGGAGAATCAATCAAAATGACCGGTATTTGTTCATTTGTTGAAGGAAAAATTATGCAATTCACAAAAAACATAATTCAGCCTACGCTGTGAAAATCAACAGACATGATTTAGATCACCGAAAAACGGCATTCCACATGATTACCCTCATTTAAAAATGTTTGAAGCGGGTTTAATATTGCATCTTAAAATTTAGAACTTTTATTTTCATTTTTCTCAACCAAACATTTCATTTTATGAAAAAAATCTTTCTTCGGGTTTTATCGCTGACTGCGGTTTTAATTCTTCTGGGAATAGCAGGATGCAAACCCAAAAA
>JAHEZB010000619.1 GCA_023251285.1 Chitinophagaceae bacterium
GCATCTTTGCCTTCAATGTATTTACTTCATGTTGCTTTTGTAAAGTGAGTAAAGACTGCCGATGAAGATTTTGTTTATGCCGGTAACCTCTCACCGAAAGAACCAGGATTGCGATTAGAGCAACGATGCCGCCGAGGAAGATAAAAATCCACATATTTTTTCTTTCTATTGCAGCTTTATTTTTTTCGATGCTCAAATTTTGATCGGCGATCTTTTTATCTTTTTGGGCTGAATGGTATTGAATATTCAGGTGATGAATATTAGTCTGTATCTGCGCATTCATCATCGAATCATTTAATGACACGTATTTATTTTTGTATAACAAAGCCTCAGCCGGTTTTCCCATTCTTTCTTTGATTACCGACATGGTATCATACATTTCTATTAGTTCATCTGCTGTGTTCAAATGTTCTCCGATGCTTATTGCCTGTGCTGCATAATTCTCCGCTACCCTAAAGTCTTTTTTATCTTTTGCTGCAACAGCTAGTTCAAATAACGCATACAGTTTTTCAAAAGGCAGATTGTATTTTTTGGTAATCATTAATTCCTGCTGATATTTTTTTTCCGCCATTTTCAAATCATGTACAGTATAATAAACCAACCCTTCGTCTGATAAGGCATCTGCCACCAGGCTAATGTCTGGTATCTTGTAGCCAATTTCTTCTGATTGGGCAAAATGCAAAAGCGCTTCTTTATATTTTTTTTCATGTATTTCAGTAACACCCATATTGATAAGGCAGTTTCCCATCGTAACGGTATCGTGAAGTTTTGAAGCAAGATTAAAAGCATTGTGGCAATAGGCATGAGCAACGGAATAATCTTTTAAAGAAATAAAAACGGAGGCCAGGTTGTCATAAATTTTACTTTCCATTCCTTCATCACCTCTTACAGAAGCGAGTTTTAAAGACTTCAAATAGTATTCTGAAGCAGGCTGATAATCGCCCAAATATTCATATTCGTTTGCAACATCGTTATATCCCTCTATCAATATTTCCGGATCTTTCAATTGTTCTGCGATGGATACATCCTGTTGTGCTGCTGCAAGTCCTTCATCAAATTGCGCTTTTTGATTAAAGAGATTTATCTGGCGAGAAAAATATTTACTCAACCCTTTTTTATCATTCAAACGATCGGCAAGGATTTTTGCGTGTTGATAGTAAAAAGCCGCAGAATCGGGATTTGACGCCTGCAAGCTTTCTCCATACTGAAGATAAAGAAGTACTTTCCCTTTGTTTGCCGGACTTGTATGCAATAAGTGAAACAGGCTATCCCTGGTGGTTTGCTGGCTGTGGGCAGTAAAGAAATCGCATAAAAAAAATGAGATTAATATTAAAATACGCAATAACTCCATTTTGGTTTTTCTGAAAGTGTTTGTTTTCCAAATTTAAAGGATTTTAATAAAGCTGCAAGGTGCTTTACAGGACACAAATGACCAGACAAGAGTTTTCATACACGGCATTCAAACTGCTTCAGCAGCAGCGACCTTTATTTATGAAACAAAAAAAGCTAATTGCCAATGATAAGGAACAACAACATGTCACAAATTGAAAACTAAACCTAGCACGCAAGGAACGTATGCACATCCGATCTTCGCGTGCCCATGCCTGCATAAAAAGAGCTACTTTATAAAACATCATTTTTATTTTTTTTCATTTTCCATAAAAGCGATTTGACATTTCCTCTTATATTCCCACAAGAAACGTGATGCTTTTTTACCTCCAGAGTAATCCGGAAACTGAGTTGAATGGCAGCATCGCATTTCGCTTAACTATTAAGGCCAGGTTTTAAAAGGAGGCAACGTTTTAAAATTTGCAAAAGATACTTGAAAGTTAGTTATTCAAAAAATAATAACAGAGCTTTGTACACTTCTTTAAACGTCTGTAGATTTCCAGAAAATCTGGCGTATTAGTTCTTTATCTAAAAATGAAGGTATTCATTCACGTGTACTTCCCCCTACCAAGCTGGAATGAGAACCTTATAAAACAGAAATAAAATTCCTTACATGCAAACATTGATCGGTTTTGCCATAAGCTTATTATTTAATTCCATCTTACTTTTTACATCCACTTCTGAAAAATGTTTTGCACGTGCTTGCTTACTGTTCTCTCAGAAATAAAAAGTTTATCCGCCATCTCTTTGTATTTATAACCCTGGCAAATCATTTTAGCTATATCCCGTTCTCTAATTGACAGATGAAATTGCTGGCAATTTTCTGTAAAAACATCCGTTGACGGTTCTGATCCAAGGTGTGAAGAAAAGGATTTGAAAGCGGAATTAAAATACAGCGTTTTTTGCTTATTTACCATCTTCAAAATAGATTCTATCTTCTGTATTAGTTCATCAATAAGAAACGGCTTTTGAATAAATCTATAGCACCTAACTTCAGTCCCTCTATTTTATCCGGGAAGCTGCATTTGGCAGACAAAAAAATAAATGGAATATGATTGTGGCCCTGATCCTTTGAGATAATTCTTGCAAAATGATAACCATCGACCTTATCCATCATAATGTCTGAAATTATCAAATCTGGTAATACTC
>JAHEZB010000057.1 GCA_023251285.1 Chitinophagaceae bacterium
TCATAAAATGAATCAATGGAATGACTGCAAAACCAAGTTGAAGACTTAAGATCACCTGGCTGAAAATTAATAGCGCATCTACTTCCTGATCTCCATAAATAAGAATGACAATGACAGTTGGAATGATTGCGATCAACCTGGTAATTAATCTTCGTACCCATGGATTTATTCTGAGGCTCAAATATCCTTCCATTACAATTTGTCCCGCCAAGGTTCCGGTAACAGTCGAACTCTGTCCGGCGGCAATCAATGCAATCGCAAATAAAAACGGCGCCATATTTCCTAGAAAACCGGGTAATAATTTATAAGCATCTTCTATTCGTCCAACATTCGAATTACCCGATTTGAAAAATACGGTTGCTGCTAAAATGAGAATCGCTGCATTCACCAGGAATGCGATATTCAACGCGATCGTACTGTCTATACGATTGAATTTTATTGCTTGTTTTATTCCGGCTGGTGTCTGATCAATTTTCCTTGATTGTACCAAAGCAGAATGTAAATATAAGTTGTGCGGCATTACAGTTGCTCCTATAATCCCAATGGCAATATAAAGTGCTTCGTTATCTTTCAATGTCGGAATAAATCCAGATGCAACTTCCCGTATATCGGGGGCTGCCATAATGATCTGTATCAGAAATGCTACAGCGATCACAGCAATCAGTGCAATTATAAATGCCTCCATTTTTTTCATGCCCAGTTTCTGCAGATAAAGCAGCAGGAATGTGTCTAGTACGGTAATGCAAACACCCCAGATCAATGGCAATCCAGTGAGTAATTGAATGCCGATGGCCATTCCGAGTACTTCAGCAAGATCGCATGCGGCAATAGCAATTTCGGCGAGAATGTATAAAATGAAATTTAAAAATCGCGGATATTCTTCGCGGTTGGCCTGTGCGAGATCCCGGCCACGCACAATTCCAAGTCTTGCAGATAAACCTTGTAGCAATAAAGCCATTAAGTTACTCATCAATAAAACCCAGATAAGTGAATAGCCGAATTTACTTCCACCCTGCAGATCTGTAGCCCAGTTTCCCGGGTCCATGTAGCCAACACTTACCAGATAAGCCGGCCCTAAAAAAGAAAATATTTTTCTCCAGCCCTTTCTTTTTTTTGTGTCAATACTTCCATGTATTTCGCTCAATGACTGATCTTCGAATGTTCTCTCAATTATCATAAACATAAATATTTTGTGCGGCCATTCCGCTGATGATACATTCCGGCTTCCGCGCAATTTTTATTTGCAGTGAACCGTCAAATTCAAACGACTTTAATACTTTAATCTGAGAGCCGATGCCGATGCCGTAATGATTAAGCATTTCCATGATTTCATGTCCCTGGCTGCTTACAGAACTTACGATGGCATTTTGTTTCATCGCTAAATCTTTCAAAGGTTTTTGTTTTAATAAAACCACTTTTCCTCTTTCATCAGGTATCGGATCGCCGTGTGGATCTGTTTTTGGTTTACCGAGATAGGCGTCCAATCGATTAATCAGTTCAGGACTGCTTACATGTTCCAGTTCTTCAGCAATGTCATGCACTTTGTCCCATTCCATTCCTAGTTTGGCTACCAGAAAGAATTCCCACAAGCGGTGCCGGCGGATGATCTTCAAGGCTTCTGTATTACCTGCCTCATTCAAGCGGAATCCGTAATACTTTTTATATTCAAGCAGTTTCTTGCTTTTTAATTTTTTCAGCATATCGGTAATGGAAGCAGGACTGGTATTGAGAAAAACTGCCAGAGAGTTTGTATTTACCTTTTCAGTTTTTATCTGCAAGTTGTAAATACTCTTTATATAATTCTCTTCACTTTCGGATAATTTCATTTGCCTAAAAATAAATTTAGACAAATCTAAAAATAATTTTTATAATCTTTAAATAAAGTTTTCGTAAAATGACATTGCTTTATTTATATAGGTATGAAAGCTTAAATTGAGGAACCTGATTTTCAACGTATTTAGTTGCGGGCAGATGTATTTAATGCAGTATTTATTTAAAAAAATTGAAAATAAACGAGGAAGTAAATAGAATCAGTCAAACCATATCACCTAATGATCATTACATTGCTGGAAAATGAAATTGAAAAGTTATTTTATTTTCAAGCTTACGCATTGCAGCAAAAAAACTGAATTGCTATTTTAAAAATCTGCCATTTTTGCATTTTTTACCTGTTGGCACAAACCTTGTCGTAAAAAAATAAATTATCAAAAATAAATTATAAATTATGGCAAAGATTATAGGTATTGACCTCGGAACCACAAACAGTTGCGTGGCAGTGATGGAAGGAAATGAACCGGTAGTAATAGCAAATGATGAAGGCCGACGCACGACGCCGTCGGTAGTTGCATTCTTGAAAAATGGTGAACGAAAGGTGGGCGATCCGGCGAAACGTCAGGCGATCACCAATCCTACCAATACAATAATGAGTGTGAAGCGTTTTATGGGGCATAAATGGAACGAAGTAACCACTGAAGCGTCGCACCAAAGCTATAAATTAGTAAAAGGAGATAATGACACGATTCGTATAGATATAGAAGGACGGCAATATACTCCGCAGGAAATTTCTGCCATGATTCTGCAGAAAATGAAAAAAATTGCGGAAGATTATCTTGGACAGGAAGTTACAGAAGCTGTGATTACTGTTCCGGCTTACTTTAACGACAGCCAACGCCAGGCAACAAAAGAAGCGGGAGAAATTGCAGGTTTAAAAGTTCGTCGTATCATTAATGAGCCGACTGCAGCAGCATTAGCTTATGGACTAGACAAAAAAAGCGTGGATCAAAAAGTAGCTGTGTTTGACTTGGGTGGTGGTACTTTTGATATTTCCATTCTGGAACTGGGTGAAGGAGTTTTTGAAGTAAAATCAACCAATGGTGATACACACCTGGGTGGAGATGACTTTGATAAAGTGATTATGGATTGGCTTGCCGCAGAATTCAAAAAAGACGAAGGAATTGATCTCCATAAAGATCCGATGAGCTGGCAGCGTTTAAAAGAAGCTGCTGAAAAAGCTAAAATTGAATTGTCTTCTTCTACAGAAACCGAAATCAATCTTCCTTACATCACCGCAGTGGATGGAGTTCCAAAACATTTGGTAAAAAAGCTTACCCGTGCTCAATTTGAAAAATTAGCAGATGATCTTTTTTCACGTTGTTTAAAACCATGTGAAGCTGCATTAAAAGATGCAGGATTAAGTAAAAATGACATTAACGAGGTAATTCTTGTCGGTGGTTCTACCCGTATTCCGAAAGTGCAGGAAATCGTGGAAAATTTCTTTGGTAAAAAACCACACAAAGGTGTAAATCCTGATGAAGTTGTTGCGATCGGCGCTGCAATCCAGGGTGGTGTTCTTACAGGCGAGGTTAAAGACGTTTTATTGCTTGATGTTACCCCGCTTTCTTTAGGTATCGAAACTATGGGCGGTGTGATGACACGATTAATTGATAGCAACACAACCATTCCGACGAAGAAAACAGAAGTTTTTTCTACCGCAAGTGACAATCAGCCAGGCGTACAGATTCATGTACTACAAGGCGAGCGGCCAATGGCTTCTCAAAATAAAAGTCTCGGAACTTTCAACTTGGATGGAATTCCACCAGCTCCGCGTGGCGTACCACAGGTAGAAGTAACTTTTGATATTGATGCCAACGGTATTTTGAACGTTTCAGCAAAAGATAAAGGAACCGGCAAATCTCACAATATTCGCATTGAAGCAGGTAGTGGTCTTAGCAAAGAAGATATTGAAAAAATGAAAAATGAAGCTAAAGCCAACGAAGCAGCTGATAAGGCAGAAAGAGAAAAAATTGACAAACTGAACCAGGCAGATAGTTTGATATTCCAGACAGAAAAACAATTGAAAGAATATGGTGATAAAATTTCAGCAGATAAAAAAGCGCCAATTGAAACCGCTTTGCAAAAACTGAAAGATGCTCACAAAACACAGGATATAAATGCGGTTGATTCCTCTCTTGCAGAATTAAATAACGCGTGGACAGCAGCAAGTGAAGAAATGTATAAAGCTTCACAGGGACAAGGCGCTCCGGGTGGCGACGGACAGCCAAACGGCCAGCAGCAGGAAAATGCCCAGTCAAATGCAGGTGGAGATAATGTAACCGATGCGGAATTTGAAGAAGTAAAATAAATTTGGTTGTTGAATGAATAAAAAGGTTGTTCGAAAGAGCAGCCTTTTTTTTGTTGAAGGAAAAGTACCTTTGATGCGGAAAATTATGATGATAGCAGCTGGAGGCGCCGGTTAGGTAGCTGGATTATAGATTATGTCGCATAAAACCGGGTTATAAACAAATCAATCAATGAAACACTTAAAATCTCTCAACAAATATTTTTGGAAATATAAATGGTTGTTTTTTCTTGGGATGGTATTTATTGTGCTTTCCAATTATTTCAGAATTCTGTCGCCGCAGGTTACTAAATATGTTTTAAATACAGTTGAGGTAAGCCTAAACCAGGGTAAACCACAGGCAGTTTCAAAAGCCGCCACTCACTATGATCCGTTGGTAACCGTTTTTTTAAATCAGTTGCAGGCTGAGAATGCCTCTTACAAAACAAAAGTTTTATACTCCGGAATTGTTCTCCTGGTTCTTGCGCTTATCAGCGGTGCTTTTATGTTTCTGATGCGCCAAACGATCATTGTAATGAGCCGTCATATTGAATATGAACAAAAGAATGAAATCTTTAAACATTACCAGCGATTAGATACGCAGTTTTATAAGACTCATAATACCGGTGATCTGATGAGCCGTATTTCTGAAGATGTAAGCCGTGTAAGAATGTATGTAGGTCCTGCCATAATGTATTTAATCAATCTTGCAGCAACGATTGGCTTTTCGGTTACTTATATGTTGAATGAAAATAAGGAACTGACTTTATATGTACTTGCCCCTTTACCAATATTGGCTTTCACCATTTATTATGTAAATACTATTATCAACCGAAAAGCGGATAAAATACAGGCTTTGCTTTCAGATCTTACGACCAATGCACAGGAATCGTATTCAGGAATTAGGGTAATAAAGTCTTTTGTGCAGGAAAAAGCGATGCTTGGTTTTTTTGATAAAAACAGTGAGGATTACCGGACTCATTCTATTTCACTTGCAAAAACCGAAGCCATTTATTTCCCTTCAATGGGACTGATGATTGGACTGAGCACTTTGTTAACCATCATGATCGGCGGTATTTATGTGATCAATGGCAGCATCAGCGTCGGTGTCATTGGCGAATTTATCATGTATGTGTTGTTACTCACTTTTCCTGTAAGCGCGATTGGATGGACTGCAAGCATGATACAAAGAGCTGCAACATCACAAAGGCGCATTAATGAATTTTTGCATACAAAACCGACAATAAGGAATGAAAAAAATACCAAAGAAATTCATTTAAAAGGAAATATCAAATTTCAGAATGTCGATTTTGTTTATCCGCATACCGGAATTCATGCGATCAAAAACTTTTCATTAATTATTGAAAAAGGAGAAAAAGTAGCGATCATTGGTAAAACCGGATCTGGAAAATCTACGATTGCTCAACTGATGTTGAGAATGTATGATCCCCAGAAAGGAAATATTTTTTATGAAGGCATAAATATTAAGGAAATTGATTTAAAAACGTTGCGCTCGCAAATCAGTTATGTGCCACAAGATGTTTTTCTATTCAGTGATTCTGTTAAAAATAATATCGGCTTTGCGTTGAAAAAGCCTGAGAAAGAAAGAGTAATGACAGCAGCCAAAAATGCAGTAGTAGATATGGAGATTGAATCATTTCCGGAAAGGTATGAAACGTTGATAGGGGAGCGCGGTGTTACGCTTAGCGGCGGACAAAAGCAAAGAATTTCGATTGCCCGTGCCTTGATCAAAGATCATGAAATCACCGTTTTTGATGATTGCCTGAGTGCGGTGGATGCAAAAACAGAAAATGAAATCATTGCACATTTGTACGAATATCTGCAGCAAAAGACAGCGGTAATTATTACCCATCGTATTTTTTCTTTATTTAGTTTTGATAAAATTATTTTGCTGGAAGACGGCGCTATTGCAGAGGAAGGGACGCATCAATCTCTTCTTGAAAAAAATGGATTGTACGCAGAGATGTATCGGCATCAGCAGGAACAGGAACGGCATTCCGAGTTAAAAATTGAGAATTAATAATCTGAAAAGGTTGTAATCCTGCAAAATTTTTCAAAAGTGTATTTATTTTGTCAATTGAAAAACAATTTTATCTTTGTCTCTCCTAAAAAGTTATTTACAAATCAATAAAAAAAATTAAAAAGTGGCGTACGAAAATAATGACAAAAAGATGGAAAGTGTTTACAGTCAGCGTATCAGAGCAGGAAAGCGCCGGACTTATTTCTTTGACGTAAGAGAAACACGTGGTAATGATTATTATTTAACCATCACTGAAAGCAGAAAAAAGTTTAATGAAGATGGCTATGACCGGCATAAAATTTTTCTGTACAAAGAAGATTTTAATAAATTTCTAAAAGGAATGACGGAGGCAATAGATTATGTAAAAACAGATCTCATGCCTGATTTTGATTTCGATGCTTTCAACCATGAGAATTCTGAGAATTACGAAGGTAGCTATGCTGAAAAAAAGGAATCTTCGAGTGAAGAAAAAGCGCCAGATGTTGATTCTGAGAAGAATGAACCTGCTACAAAAGCTTCTTCTGAAACAGTTGCCAACACTGAAAAACCGGAAACCCAAACACCGGATGAACCTTCAAATTCTACAAATCCTATACAGCACGAAGAAGTAGATAAATGGTAAAATAAATATTCTGGAATAATATCTTAATACGATCCCCGCAATGAGTTTGCTGGGATTTTTTTTAGAATAATCTCTTTGAAATTTTAAAATCCCGTGAAAGTAAAGGAACAAAAGTCAAAGAAGGACGATTAAAAAAAAATTATTGTTGCCAAGCTAAACATTTTAAGCAAACAGGGAAACTGATTGTAATTCAGTTGCTAATTTATGAATTGTCAATTCGATTTTTTTTGCCTGTTCAGCAGAAGGATGCTTCACACCCGATGAGTATTGCCTTACTAAACCTGGATTAAGTCCGGCATACTTTGCAATAGAAGAAACTTTTAAGTAATCATGTTGCTCAAAAAAAGTTTGCAGATCATATCGTATTTCAAATTCGACATGGTCGAGATCGCATTGTTTTTGGAGAAGTTTTTTCAACGTTTTTTCAATAGCTTCTACTGTTGCTGCGCTTTCAACCATCAAATGATCTTTGTATTCAGTGCGCCCCCAAAGTTCACCATCTCCTTTTTCAATAATTAATACTAATTTTTTCATACTATAATTTTTTTATTAAATGATGTCATTTAAGTCCCGCTTTTTTTAAGATCGAATGCAAAGTTCCTTTCGGAATATCTTTGGATCCATGAAAAGGTACAGTTATCTTTCCCTTTTTCGTCGCGTGTTCAAATTGTTTGTGGCTTCCTTCCTGGCTTACTTCGTACCATCCATCATTCTGAAGCAATTTAATGATGACCTTAGCATTCATTTTATAAAGATAGCGATTTTGCTACCTTTTTTAAGAATCTCCTGCTATGTTTTTTGCCGGCTTTTGTATCACTAATATAACGTTTCTGAAAAAACTAATAGATACAGCCAATCGCAGTTATCAATTGGAATGCAATAATGCGAGAGTAACGTCTTCTGCTAAAAAACCTCTTTTTTTATTTCCTGTTAACCAGGGGTGGAGCAAGCAGTCCCTTAGAACCATTTGGTATTAGCTCCGGTGGAATTATATTAATTGTTGCTACAGGCATATTTGACGGAAAATCTGGAGCGAGGCAGCGCATCTTATCGATAGGCGATTCAAATACTTTTCCGTTTTCTGTGTTATATAAAAGCTTGTATTTTGGAAGATTCATTGCGGTTATATCCTGCCTGTTCAAAAGGATTATAGAATCCCGGTAAACAGATGCATTCGTTATTTTGCCATTAAATTGACCGTTTGCGGAGACAGAAAAGAGAAATATTGATGCAGAAAATGTCAATTGTTTCATGACTGAAAGGTTTAAAGAAGACAATTAAAAAATGAATGGAGTAAAAAACTACTCATTTTATTTTGTTGATGATTCTGATATTTTTTTGAGAGATACATGGATTCTACGTCAATTCAAAAACACAAATTGCCGGTATTCATTTCTTTACTGAATAATTCAATAATTTAATAATTAACGACTCATTCATTCACCAGTTTCTTATATTCATTGATCAAGCCGTTTGTTGAAGAATCGTGAGAAGTAATTTTTTCATAATTTTCCAATTCCGGTAAAATATTTTTTGCCAGTTTTTTCCCTAATTCTACACCCCATTGATCAAAACTGTAAATATTCCAGATCACTCCCTGAACAAATATCTTGTGTTCATACAAAGCAATTAATTCACCTAAAGTAAACGGCGTTATTTTGGTGATCAAAAATGAATTGGTGGGTCTGTTGCCATCAAATTCTTTGAACGGAATTAATTTTTCCGGAACTCCTTCTGCCTTTAATTCCTGTTTGGTTCTGCCATTCATCAAAGCTTCTGTTTGAGCAAAAAAATTGGACAATAAAATTTTATGATGCTCGCCCATTGGATTGTGACTAATTGCCGGTGCAATAAAATCTGCCGGAATCAAAAGCGTACCCTGGTGC
>JAHEZB010000058.1:0-2743 GCA_023251285.1 Chitinophagaceae bacterium
TAAAATTCTTCCACATAAAATGTTATCAAGCGTAAAATTTTCAAACTTATAGGTGCGGATATTACCATTGTTGTCAACCAGAAGATCCATGCTTTTTTGCATGTAATCAAAATATTGTCCATCACCCGTTTGTTGCCAAAGTCCTTCTATTCCTTTTAAAATCACTCCCTGGTCGTATGTCCATTTTGCTGGTATACCATCAGAATTTGTTAATGAATCTTTCCAAATCGTCATAACGGTTTTCGCCATATCTTTTGCATAACTGTGCCGCTGCTGCGCTTCCGAACCAAATGACCATACTATAAAAAAGAATAAAAGACCTGCTATTTTCATCTTAATATTTTTCAGAGATTCATTCTCTTTTGGATAAACATTTATTCATCTGTAAAACAATTGTAACACCATATTCATTAAAATCAATCACATTTCGGGTATTTATTTACGCAAACGATACCGAAAACGTTCTCAACCTGCTGCATGGTTTTAATTAAATTTTTATCAATAACCAAAGAAATAACCGATGTTTTTATTTTGGCAAATGTTCTACTCTAAACCAATCAAAATCTGCATATCCTGCATCATTTGTTTGCGTTTCACCGGTACAAAATATTCCTGCTTTTGCTCCAATCCATCTTCCTTTTTCTGCAACAAATTTTTCATTAATATTTGTGAACGTCCTTCCATCAAAACCGTAACTGTATTCACAAGCAGCGCCCTCGCTCACTTTAACCCTTAAATAAATGATCCCATCTTTTACTTCTGAAATGACCGTTTCTGATTCTTTATTTCCTTCGTCTGCATTTTTACAAGTTCCATAAACCAGGAATGTTTTTCCTTTCATATTCTTTAAAGAAAGATCTGAATAGCTAAGGCCCATAATGGTTAACCCGGCCTTTTCGTTTTCTGATTTTTTATTTGGATGAAAATTCATTTTTGTGGTAATCATAAATTCGTCGGCTGGAAATTTTTGCAAAAGAACATTTGGAACATCCCATAGATTATTTGCACTGTCGGGAATTTTTTGAGCGTACAGTCTCAATGATCCATTTGCATGATTCAGGTAAAACCAGTCCGGCTGTGAGTTCGCCATCCATTGCCATTGCAATCCTAAATCATTCCCATTAAATTCATCACTCTCTTGTGGAGTTTGAATTGGAAAACTTTTGCCAACATTTGGTTTTTTATAAACCATCACAGGTTCTCCTGTTCCATTTTTATTTTTATCTAAACCAATTACCGGCCAATTGTTTTCCCACTTCATTGGTTGCAAATGAACCACTCTTCCATAAGCACCTTTATCCTGGAAATGTAAGAACCAATTTTCGCCGGTTTGTGTGGTAACCCACGCGCCCTGGTGAGGACCGTTAATTTTGGTAGAACCCTGATCCATTACCACTTTCCGTTCATAGGGACCGTAAACATTTTTCGAACGGAGCACAACTTGCCAACCTGTCGAAACTCCACCAGCCGGAGCAAATATGTAATAATAACCATTTCGCTTATAAAACTTCGGGCCTTCAATTGTCGGATCATTTTCATGTCCGTCATAAACAATTTGTCCCGCATCAATTACTTTAGTTCCTTCTGCATTTAATTTATTTACACCCAAAATACTTTTAATTCCTGCCCGGCTTCCTGCAAAAGCGTGAACCAAATAAACTTTGCCATCATCGTCCCATAAAGGGCAAGGGTCAATCAATCCTTTTCCGGGATAAACGAGAACCGGATCACTCCAGGGGCCAGCAGCATTTTTAGCTTTTGTCAAATAAATTCCAAAATCAGGATCAGGATAGTAAATGTAAAATTCTCCCTTGTGATAACGAATTGCAGGAGCCCACACTCCGTCGCCATGCCGCGGAATTGAAAAATGTTTTTCGGGTATTAATCGTTGCAGTCCATGACCAATAATTGTCCAGTTGACCAAATCTTTGGAATGCAGAATGGGCAAGCCCGGAACATCTTCGAAGCTGGATGAAACCATATAAAAATCATCACCAACTCTTATTGCATCAGGATCGGAATAATCAGCATTGAGCACAGGATTTTTATACGTGCCGTTGCCGATATCGGGTACCCAAACTGATGAAATTTGGGCACCGGCAAAAAGCGCTATAAAACTTGCGAACAATGTGAATAAAACTTTCTTCATAATAGTTTAAACAATGCGAGGTTCATTAAAATTTATTCGTGAAAAACTTTTTTAAGAAATCCATCAATGTATTTTATTGTCGGTTCAAACCAGGGATTGAATAAGCAAAATGAGTGAGGCGCACCTTCAAAAGTATGAACCTCAGAATAAATATGATTGCTGTCCAACACATCAATATATTCCTTTCTGCCGGCATGCATGCGGTCCACACCGCTGTTGATAAATATTGTGGGCGGCGTTTTCGCACTCACATAACTAAGAGGCGAAGCAGCTTCCCACAATACTTCATTTCCTTTTTTTGGATAGCCAAACCAATAAGTGGCTGCCGACGTGTGCTTGCTGTCATCTCCCTCACCAGTTTCAGAATTAGTGAAAGAAAGTGTTCCATCGATATCAACAACTGCAACCACATTCGTTGTTGGGCCCGAGTTACAATCACATCCTTCGAAAAGTGGCATGTTGCCGGTTGTGCCCATGAAAGCTGCCAGTTCACCACCGGCTGAGAAACCGGCAATTACGATTTTTGCAGTATCAATATTATAAATTGAAGCATTGGCTTTCACCCAGCGGATTGCAGCTTTGATGTCATACACT
>JAHEZB010000058.1:2753-5731 GCA_023251285.1 Chitinophagaceae bacterium
GATGAGCAAGGCTTTCTGCAAGCGGATAATGTTGTGAACGGTTTCCTGAACGCCAACCGCCGCCATGTATCATGATAACCGCCGGCATTCTTTCCAAACCTTTTCCTTTTGGTATAAAGGCATCGATGATTAATTTGCGACCATTGATCGTGCAATAAGTAAGTCCTTTTTTTTCTGCCACATCTGAATACTTAAACTCGTGAACAATGGTAATATCAGGAAAATGTTTTTTCGTTTGCTGGTAAGCACTAAAAGTGGTGTAAGACGTATCAGGCTTCCCGGTGATCCCTTTCAGCGATTGTGCATTTGTATTCAGAGTGAAAAGACAAATGGAGAAGGAAATCAAAACAATTGATTTTTTTAATGACCTTACGTTATTTCTTCTTTTTATCATTGAAATTGATTGTTACTTTTTTAATGACTGATCTTTTTGGACTTCACAATTATTCGGGATCCATCCACCAAATACATTTTCAATCGAATATTTTTTTATTTCATCATCATTCAATTGCTTCGACCATGATACATGACTTGATCGATTGGCGCCCGGCCCATAATTTTCATATTCAGCAAAACGGGTGGTTTTATAATTATCTGTCTTGTTCCAATTACTCCATCCTTCCGGTTTTATTTGTGGGCCTAAATAACAATGAATGTAAGTTACGTTTGCAAAAGGCCTCCACGGCCTTCCCAATGAAACGCTGTGCAGGCTTGTATCTGCGGTTAAAATGCAATCATTAAAAACATATCCAAACTGATGATCCTGTGGAGTGGAAGCAGCAGTAACGTGAGAATTTTTTTTGCTATGGATGTGGCAATGTTCAAACCAAACGGTAGAAGGACCAAAAATAAAATCCGTCGTGCCTTCAATATAACAATCTTTATAATACTGGCGGCTGTTTGGATTTTTTGTAAAAAGAACGTCCTGGAAACCCACAAAACGGCAGTTATAAAATTGCGCTTTATCTCCATCGGATTCGAGCCCAACTGCCTGTCCTGCAGAGAAACCGGCATTGTTTTGCACCGTTATATTTTTTGCGGTAAAATTATCGGCCTTTATTACAAAACTATGCGACGTCATCGTGTTTATAACTTCCCCATTCGCTGTAACGGTACCGGTATGGTCATCATAAGTAAGAACGGTTTTGAATTCATCTTCCCCGATGATGGTTACAAAATTTTTTGATGAATCCAGATGTAATTTTTCTCTATAAATTCCATTCCTGATATAAATGGTTACAGGTTTTTTATTATTAAGAGGGATGTGATTGAAGGCTTCCTGCACGGTCACGTAGTTACCACTTCCATTCTGCGCCACAATTATTTTTGTTTGTGCAGCTGCACTCCAAAATTCAACTAAGACAATCAAGGAAAAAATGATCTTTTTCAATTTTTATTTTTTTTGGCAAAAGAAAGAAAGCCCATCTCTTTCAACCATTCTTCACAAAGCGGTTTCCATAAAGACGTTGAACCCGGATTATTGTTGATATTAATCGCGTGACCTCCCTGTGGAAAAACATGAAAACTGGTAGAAATATTTTTTTTCAAAAGCGCCTGGTAAAACAACAAACTGTTTTCCGGTGGAACTGTTTTATCGTTAAATGCATCTGCAATAAAACACGGCGAAGTTTGTGCAGTAACCTGATACTGCGTAGAATATTTTTCGACTAATTCATCAGAAGGATTTTTACCAAGAAGGCTTTCGCGGCTTCCCTTGTGAGCGTATTTGCCCATATCAATCACTGGCGAAACCAATATCATAAAATCAGGATGATAAGATTTTGAAGCAACATCATCGTGTAAAGTGGTGATATCGTCGGCAGCAGTACCGACCCAGGAAGCAAGATGCCCTCCCGCTGAAGCACCCATCACGCCTATCTTTTCGGGATCGATTCCCCACTTTGCCGCATTTGCTCTTACCAATTGCAAAGCACGTTGCCCATCCTGCAAAGGTGCCAGTTGACTGATTTTTACATCAGGAGAATTAGGCAAACGATATTCAACGACAAAAGCGCTCATGCCGAGCGTATTGAACCATTTTGCCAATTGGAATCCCCCAAGATCTAATGTTATATGCGTATATCCGCCACCTGGATAAATTACAACAGCGGCACCACAATTGTCGTCTTCAGAAGGAAAGAAGGCATACATTCCTGGAATAGCAACACGAAACGCTCTTTGCCTCGCGATGCTGTCCGTTATTTTGATGCCTTTTGAATCAGGCATTTTATTTTCAGGCCACAAGGGAATAAACTGCTGCGCTTTTACTGAGGAAAAAGCGGTTGATAAAACAAGTATAGCGAGAATGTATAAACGAATCTTCATAAATCATTTTCCTTTTTCGGATTGTCTCGAAGGTTGCCAACCTTTCAAAATTTATTTTCACCCTGAAACCGAATTTTTCTAAGGTTGGCAACCTTTTAATAATTACTTTCCTGTACCGGCTCCCAGTTTTTTAATCCGGAAAAAATGTTTTTTACATGGTATTTTTCTGCCTGGGCTTCTGTAAGCTGATGGGACCAGGAAACTCTTTCCTTGTTATTTGTTCGTTTACTGACAGAATTATATTCTGCGTAAAAAACGGTTTTATAACTATCGGTGTTATTCCAGTTGCTCCAGCCTTTTGGGTTAATAAAGTCTTCCATTTTGCAATTGATGAAAACAGTTTTGGCATATTTGCGCCATGGACGACCAAGATAAACGTTGTGAACGCCGCTATCAGCTTCAATTTCACAATTCTTAAAAACAAATCCGTAAGCAACACCTTCGGGAGTGGAAGCAGCTGTGATATAAGAATCGGCTTTACAATGAATGCTGCATTTTTCAAACAAAGCAGTTGCTTCCCCGAAAATAAAATCTGTCGTTCCTTCTACATAACATTTGAAAAAGTATTGTCTTGCATTTTCACCGGCAAGATATAAAGTGTCCTGGTTGCCGAGGAATTTGCAATTTTCAAATGAACACCTGTCGGCTTCCAC
>JAHEZB010000058.1:5741-8125 GCA_023251285.1 Chitinophagaceae bacterium
CCTGCGGAATTTTCTATGGTTAGATTTTCTGCATGAAAATCATTTCCCTGCACCAATAAAGTTGCCGTGTAAAAAGTACTGTTAGGTCCTTTATTTATTTTCTTAAAATAATCGTCATAAGAAATGATCGTGCTGTCTTTACTTTCACCAATCAAGGAAATTTGGGTGTTCCATGAAGGAATAAACACCTTCTCATGATAAACTCCATTTTTAATAAAAATTCTGATGCGTTGATACGGAAACGATTTACACGCTTCAATCGCTGATTGAATGGTTGCAAAATGTCCACTTCCATCTTTGGCAACAATGAAATCATATTTTGCTGTCTCTTTTTGTTTCGAAAAAGTAAAAGATAATAATCCCGCAAACAAACAAAATAAGATTCCGTGATAAAACTTCATTTACTGTAATTCTTTTTAGTTTAACTTCTTAATCCCCTCCAAGCTGGAGCAAGGTTGCCAACCTTTTAGTAATTATTTTCAACGTAAAAATCAGTGTTCAAAGGTTGGCAACCTTTTACTGTAATTCTTTTTTAATTTAAATTCTTCAATCCCTTCCACACAGCATTTGCAATTTCTTTTTGCCCTGCAATATTTGGATGCAAGCCATCCGCATAATTTGGTTTTGACACCACATGCAATAACGAAATGAATTCAGTATGCTGCGCCTTTGCCAATTCTTGATATTTCTTTTCAAGTTTATAAAGAGATTGCTTTGTGTTTTCGTTATATTTTTTTCCCTTGTTAATTTCATTCATCGTCACAAGGTTAATGTCGGATGGAGCAAGGATTACAATCTTCGCATCATTGTTCGCTTTCCTTATTTCATTTATCATCCACTTCATATTTTCAACGCAGCTATTTACCATCGAATCATTTCCATTTTTTAAATCATTTACTCCTAAAAAAATAAGATAATAATTGGCATCAGGATATTTTTTTAGAACCGGCAGCAACTCCGCTTTATCAGAAGTTTTTCTTCCACTTCTTCCCGCATTCACAAAGTCTATATCAGAATGCTCCTGCGATAAAAAATAAACCCAGCTATGTCCGTCAACCTGGGCGCCATAAGTAATCGAATCGCCAAAACAAACTACCTGCCCACCAATGTTTCTAAAACCTGGAATAACTACCGCAGTTACACAGATAAAAATTAAGAGTGATAAAACTTTTTTCTTCATTGTAAATCATTTTATTGGCCAATCTTCTTCAACCAGTCAGGATATTCAACAGAAATAATTCTTTGGGGCCAGTAGCCATACCAGGCATAACCGGTTCTGCGTTCGCGCGATACATCTGAAAGCTGGTAC
Source organism: Chitinophagaceae bacterium (assembly GCA_023251285.1). Taxonomy (GTDB): domain Bacteria; phylum Bacteroidota; class Bacteroidia; order Chitinophagales; family Chitinophagaceae; genus Ginsengibacter. Next base: position 7,051 of record JAHEZB010000058.1, read on the forward strand.
ACCTTTTTCCCGTCACGATTGGCGAACATAGGGCGATCTGTTTCCAATTCATAATAACGTGTCCAGATGGGAGGTGCAGAAGAATCCTCAACAACAATTCTATCATCATTGGCTGCATGAAATTTATACACCACTTCTTTTGCAGGAATGGTTTTAACACGTTCTCCTTTTATTTCCACTTTTTGAAACCAGGCAACAGCATTCTTTACTGCTTTGATAATTTCAGCATTTGGATTTTTTACCTGCATCAGTAAACGAACAATTTCGGCACTTTCTTCACTTGCTTTTGATGCAAGTTCAAAGGTTCGCGCTCCTACCGGTTGTAAAGTAATGTTATCATGTTGCTGGCACCAAACAGTTGGTTTTCCCTTCTCAACAATCTGGCATTTCAAAATACAGGCAATTCCCTTTTTATAAGCATCTGATGCTTCTTCTCTCAACTGGTTATTTACAAATGAGTAGTAAGGTTCATTTTGTGCAATATGCTGCAATACCTGCATAACGCCTATCATCGCACCATCATTGAAAGTGATGTATTTGCGATAACCACTTACATCAGGATAAAATTGGGGCCAGCCGCCGTTTTCATACTGTGCTTTTAAAATAAATTGTAATCCGCGCAAGGCTGCATCTTCATATTTTTTATCCCCAAGCAAAGTGAAAGCCTTTGCCAGGTATTCTATTTGCGTGTACGTGGCGCCGTTATCAAAAGTAGTATGCAAAGAATCTTTATGTTGTACAAGTATTGCTTTTTGTTCATCACTAAGAATTGCAAGCATATCGTAGTTCTTTGGCCAGCCACCATTCGGTTGCTGATACAACAAAATATTATCTGCTATATGCCGGACATCAGATGGTTTAAAACGAGGCTGATCTTTTGAAGGAACAATTACCTGCTCATGATCTGTAATATCCATCCAGTGATGCCTGCTGTCCTGGAAACCGGAAACATCTTTAATGTGATAATCATCCTGCTGCGCAAAAAGAGAAGCAGGAAACAGGCACGAAACCAGCAAACTCAACAGAACCAATTGTCGCAAAAAAGAATAACCGTGGTGCATGGGTTTTATTTGTA
>JAHEZB010000058.1:8135-8658 GCA_023251285.1 Chitinophagaceae bacterium
TTATCCAGGCCTTCAATATAAATCGCATACTCGCTTTTGCCGCTTACAACATGGTTTACATACACACCGGTTAAAGAAGGAGGAAAATTACATTTCGCCGCTTTTTCTTTTTCATAGAACATGTTTATTTTGAATACCGCTTCACGCACCTGCCCTACTTTTATATTTCTGAAATAAAAGTTTTTCATAACACCACCGCGGCATGCATTTGATTTTATTCTTATCGCACGTTCAAGATGAGGACTGCTCATTACACAATTTTCTGCATAAACATTTTCAACTCCGCCGGAAGTTTCGCTGCCGATAACGACGCCCCCATGCCCGTCTTTCATCTGGCAATTCTGAACAATAATATTTTTTGAAGGAACATTTACGCGCCGTCCATCTTCATCACGGCCACTTTTTATCGCGATACAATCATCGCCATCAGTAAACGAACAATTTTTGATCACTACGTCGCTGCATGATTCCGGATCGCAACCATCATTATTTGGACCAAGGCTATTCGTGATCACTCCATCAA
>JAHEZB010000620.1 GCA_023251285.1 Chitinophagaceae bacterium
CTTTCTGTCAAGAATGTAAATGGCGATATTTTAATAGTCAGCCAGTTCACTTTACACGCTTCTACCAAAAAAGGAAACCGGCCATCTTATTTAAAAGCAGGCAAGGCAGAAGTCGCCATTCCGCTTTATGAAAGCATGATTGCTCAATTAAAAACAGATCTGGGAAAAGAAATTTTTACCGGTGAATTTGGTGCCGATATGAAAGTGGAATTAGTAAATGACGGCCCTGTTACCATTTTGATCGATACAAAGAATAAGGAATAATGCCAACTGCTGATAGTTATATTGTTGTAGTCTTATATTGCCATCGCAATAATTCAATATCATTCCTGTAATTTGAATTTAATAACCCAACGATTCAATCCTGTTAGAAATTGCCAAACCAAGACTATCCGGTAGAGTAGAAGCACCATCATCGATTGCCCTCAGACGTTTTAAATCAGAATCCCATACAAAAATATCTTCTTTACCGCCGTTATAACTTACCCGGAATCGTTTTTCATCATTGAAATCAAAGGGAATAATTGTTACCACATAAGGTATCTCGTCAATCTGAAATTGAAACTTTTGTTCTTTCATAATTTAGCTTTTGTTGTCATATCGACACAAAAAGAATTCCAAAAGCAAATCCCGGCGAGAATATAAATCACAATTATTTATCGGTTCGCTGGAAAGCAGCTTTTTCTGAAACTCTATAATACATTGTTAACGGGTATTACCGTTAACTTTATCCTTGTTACCTTTGCCGTCCAAAAAAAAATAAAGATTTTAAATAATGGCTGATCTTACCCATTTTGATCCCGATTCGGCAGGCAATCCAAACAATGGAATTTTTGGCCTTCCTTTTACAGAAGAAGACGCAAAACTGGTTATTTTACCGGTTCCGTGGGAAGTAACCGTGAGCTACAAGGCGGGAACAGCAAGGGCGACAGAAAAAATTTGTCGTGCAAGCCTGCAGGTAGATCTTACGGACGATGATTATGCAAATGGTTGGAAACAAGGAATTTTTTTACGCGAGATCGACAAGAATGTACTTGCCAAAAGTGATTACCTGCGCAAAGAGGCCGAGCTTTATATCAATTACATAGCAGAAGGTGATGCGCTTTGTGACAATAAATTTATGCAAAAAGTATTGCGTGAAATCAACGAGGGAAGTGCTTTTTTAAATGAATGGGTCTATGAACAAACCAAAGAATTATTAGGCAAAGGAAAATTAGTTGGTATTTTGGGTGGAGATCACAGTGCTCCGTTTGGATTTTATAAAGCAATTGCAGAGAAGTATGGAGAGTTTGGAATGTTGCAAATAGATGCGCATGCTGATCTGCGTTCTTCCTATGAAAATCTTACTTATTCTCATGCTTCGATCATGTATAATGCATTAGAGGAAATTCCACAACTTATAAAATTAGTGCAGGTAGGAATCAGGGATTATTCTTCAGGTGAGGTTGATTATATCAAAAAGAGCAATGGTCGTGTAGTTACTTTTTTTGATAAAAAAATCAAAGAAAGAGGCTTCGAAGGTGACACATGGAAGCAAATTGTAGAAGACATTATCGCGCAACTTCCTGAAAAAGTGTATGTTACTTTTGATATTGACGGCCTCGATCCAAAATTGTGTCCGAACACCGGAACTCCCGTTCCGGGCGGATTTGAAACGCAACAGGTTAATTATCTGTTCAGAAAAATAATCGAAAGCGGCAGACAGTTTATTGGTTTTGATTTAAATGAAATCGGAGTAAGCAGCAATGAATGGGACGAAAATGTGGGCGCCCGTGTTCTTTTTAAATTATGCAATCTGCTGATTGCTTCAAACGAAAATTATGCAACAGTTTGACATTGTTTTAAAAAATGATAAAATAAAATCTTACAGGAACATAGCGATGATTGTGTTGCTGCTGAATCTCGCAATTTTCATTTATTTGTTGTTTTTTGATGAATACCGGTATGAATCCGCTTCTGCCATTTTACTCGTTGGTATTTATGTTTTTATGAGGTTGTATTTTATCAAGAAATATAACCAGGGGAATTACCTGGATCAGATCATATTGTTTGTTCTTGCCGGCTGCTGGCTTGGCTTGCAGAATTATTTGATGGTAACAGCTTTGGTGATTTTGGGTATTTTGTATCATTTAACTTTGCAAAAGATTCAATTTGTTTTCACACCGGAAAAAGTAACACGTTTTACTTTTCCTGCAAAAGAGTATGACTGGAATTTGTTTAACAACGTGATTCTGAAAGATAATGTTCTAACCCTTGATTTTAAAAACGACAAGTTGATCCAGTCAGAAATCGAGAATCAGAAAAGTATCAACGAACAACAATTTAATTCCTTTGCACAGTCACAATTGAAAGTTCAATAATTCACCATTCACAACTCACCACTCACCAATGAAACATTCTCCATTTCTTCTTTATTCCGACGGCAAAGGAAGCATCTTTGAAGATACTTCATTGCATGTTTGTGGCCGTAGTGGATGGGATGCAATGCCGGTAGAAAATGAAGAATGGATCGAACTTCCTAGCGGGGGCCAATTG
>JAHEZB010000621.1 GCA_023251285.1 Chitinophagaceae bacterium
GAAAGCCTTGCCTATGCAGGTGCTTTTGATTGTTTTAATAATTTTCACCGCGCACAGTTTTTCTTTACTATTCCCGGAGAAAATATAAACTCTCTTGAAAAAATTATCAAATTTGGCAATCAATACCAGGCACAACTTCACAATAATACGAACACACTTTTTGGGGATCTGCAAATGGGAGAAGTAACGCCGCCGATAATTCCTGATTGCGAACCGTGGCCTTTGATCCAGATGCTCGACCATGAACGAGATGTGATCGGAATGTACCTGAGCGGCCATCCGCTGGATAATTATAAGTTCCAGATAAAACATTATAAGTTTGATACCATTGCAGATTTTAATGAGTTCAAATCTGCAGTACATCTTCATCCAAATCCTTCCCGGTCGTTTAGAATTGCCGCTTTGGTTACAGAAGCGCAGCATCGGATTTCGAAGCGGGGAAATAAATTTGGTGTGATGCACCTCGAAGATTATTCTGAAAAAATGGAGTTGATGGTTTTTGGAGAAGATTACGTAAAATATAATAACTACCTGGAGCCGGGTATGGTGGTTTGCATAAACGGTTCGTTTGTGCAGCGGTATCAAACGTCGCCTTACGAATTTAAAATCGGTACGATATCACTTTTGGAATCCGTGATGAGAAGCAACACTAAGAAAGTTCATATTGATATGAATCCAAAAGATGTGTCAAAGGATTTTATTGATTTTATAGGAAACAACCTGCAAAAATTTCCGGGAAATTCTACATTGAAATTTAACATCTGCGATAATCTTTCGAAATTAAAAGTTGGAATGTACACCAGTCACAAATGCTTTGAAATGAATGACGAAATGGCCAATTACCTGCAACAAAAACCTGAATTAGACATAAAAATAGAATTAACATAGTGTGGATATGCCAAATCAACATTTAAAAAGATTGGCTTTAACTTTGCCAATAAATAACCAATAAATAATTTTCAACCAATAAAAATTTAATTATGGCTCAGGAATATACCGATGCAAACTTTAAAGAAAAAGTTTTGGACTCAGACAAACTAACGATGATAGATTTTTGGGCAGAATGGTGTGGCCCGTGCCGCGCAATCGGCCCCGTAGTAGAAGAACTTCATAAAGAATACGACGGAAAAGTAAACGTAGGAAAAGTAAACGTGGATCAAAATCCGGAACTCAGCGTGAATTACGGAATTACCAGCATTCCGGCGATCTTATTTGTAAAAGGCGGAAAAGTAGTAGATAAATTAGTAGGCTCACAGCCCAAATCTAATTTTGTAAAAAAGATTGAAGCGTTAAAATAATTTTAACTGTTTTATTTTATTTTAAAATCTCCGGTCATCCCGGAGATTTTTTTTTGCTAAACAGGAATGCTGTATTAGAAACAGCAAAGCAAGAGATAAAGTGAATTTTCGTTTTCCTGCATCTATGGGATGACTTGACTCATGCAAAACAAAAAATGTTATTTAATCAAAACAAAACTGCCTTTTAAACTATACATTTTTCCAACGGCATCCACTGCTTTCAACACCCAAACATAGCTTCCTACGATGATTTCATTATTCGGCGAAAATCCGTCCCAGCCTTTGCTTAAGTCATTTGTAGAAAAAACTTTTTGTCCCCAGCGGTTAAAGACGGTAAAGTAGGAAAGTGATTTTATCGCCACGTAATATGGCTTGAGAATATCATTTAAACCGTCACTATTTGGAGTAAATGCGGTAGGCACATATATAGCAGAGCCTTTAAAAACTGCAATATCCACAGAAGCAGTATCCACACATCCTTCCGGCGTTTTTACTGTAAGCAAATACCTCACATCATTTGAAAGGTTACCAGTCGGATTGGAAATAAACGGATCATTCAGGCCGGTAGCCGGCGACCAGGAATAAGACGAACCACCCTTTCCTTCCAACTGAAAGGGAGTGTTCATCACGACCAAAGTATCTTTTCCTGCATTTGCATGTGCTGCATTGATAAATAGTTTTTTTGACACTAAGGTAGAACAACCATTTGTGGCTTGTGCAGTTAACTGAACATTGTAATTTCCTTCCACAGGAAAAGTATTTTGAGCGGTTTTATTATCTGAAAAATGTTGATCACCAAAGTCCCAATGCCAGCTTTTTACAGAAGTTAGAAGATCGTTCTGTTGCGCATTAAACGAAACGGGGATATTTATACAACCATCATTTACGTTAGCAGTAATATTTGGCCGCGGCTTAACAGTAAGTCCGCTGACAAAAGAATTGGACATACATCCTGCACTGCTGGTGGCGGTTAATTTTAAAGAATATTCTCCAGCAGAAAGTGATGTCAAATCCGGTTTTTGTGAATTTGAAATATCGTTGTCATTTATTTGCCATTGCCATTTGCTGATCGTGCCAATCCCTAATGTGGCATCAACATTTATTACCGGATTTATCGCTTCACAAGTATCCAACACATCAAAAGAAATTACCGGATCATCACCGACTTTAATGATTTTCGTAAAAGGCGGGCTCTCACAATTATCCATGGCAGTAATGTAATGGCTTACTTTATAT
>JAHEZB010000622.1 GCA_023251285.1 Chitinophagaceae bacterium
GAAATTATTTACGTTCATATTGAACGAAGCAGTCCTTGAAAAAACCTGTGCATCGCCAGTCCAGCCAAGCCTTTCATCCCGCTGCGGGCAATCGGTCGGCACATCCAAAAAATTTCCTTTTTGTCCCGAAAGAATATTGTGTTGCAATTGATTTACCAAAGAATTAGATGTTGTAAAAGTTCCTGTAGTTTTCATGTTAGCATAAATTGCTACAGCAGTAAAATCATCTGGATTCAAATTTCCTTTAATGCCTTCCACTTTTATATAACGGAAACCGTAGTACGTAAAATGCGGTTCAAAGAATTCTTCACCTTTCCCATTTAAAATATAAGTAGAGGTTGCTTTTGCGGTGCGTAGATTGGCTGTATAAAAATTGCCTTCTTTATCCAATACTTCTGCATGTTTAATAATAACGGTATCGCCTGCATTGCCATTCACTTTCAGCATCATCCAACCAACCAGATTTTGCCCAAAGTCTATCACTTTTTCGCCTTTGGGGGTAGTTAAGATTTTTATGGGTTTAAATGTTTCATGTTTAGTTGCCGGTTCATTAATAGTAGCCACCAGGTTGTCATTTGAAAAATTTTCAATTGTTACTCCGCTCCAATTAGAATCATCATAACCCGGCAATGTCCATCCTGTTTTTTTCATGCGGGCATCTATGGTTTCACCATCATAAATACTTGAACTTCTGATGCTGCCTGTTGTTGATTTCCAGCTTTCATCTGATATAATTGTTTTTGTGGAACCATCATTATATGTAATCTCTAATTGAAGTAAAAGAGAGATGTCTTTTCCATAAATATTTTTATTATTTTCCCACGCAAGATGGCCGCGGTACCAGCCGCTGCCAAGTGTTACACCGATGGCATTGTCTCCTTGTTTTACCAGGTCAGTTACGTCATATTCCTGGTATTGAAGTCTTTTATTATAGCTCGTCCACCCGGGTGTAAAATAATCATTGCCTACACGCTTTCCATTTATTTGAGCTTCATATAAACCATGAGCGGTAATAAAGATGGCGGCAGATTTTATTTTTTTATTCGCGGTAAATTGTTTTCTGAACATGGGACTCGGCTGGCCTACCGTATCGGTGAAAGCGGGTTCAATCCATCTTGCTTTCCATTCATTTGTATCCAAAAGACCCATTTGAAAAAAAGCCGGTGTGCTCCATCCGGATGTTTTACCATAATTATCCCATACCCTCACCTGCCAGAAATATTTCTTCCCCGATTTCAAAGGATTGCCTTTATAAATTACATGAACAGATTCATCAGACAGGATTTTACCACTGTTCCATTCTAAATTTTTATTTTTTTTCAATAGGTCATAATTGCTCCCTATCCTTATTTCATAAGCAGTTTGCATCACATTTCTCTTATCAGAAGTTAATAGCCAACTAAATTGGGGCTCTAAAACGCCAATCCCAATAGGATTAGTCATATTTTCACATAATACCTGACCGACTTTAACCTGGGAAAAAGCGAGAGCTGTCAGGAACATGACTATTGTAAAGCAAAGAGACTTTTTCATATAATTCACAAGATTAAAATTTATTTACTAAGACAATAAAGATATAAATACAAATAATACCAGCTATCCTGTATTGACCTGATAGAATAATATACATTACCTGGATGAATACATACTAACTTCCTTGAAACATCATTCTGCATTGAATTGCGAGGAAATAAGGATAAAAGAATAAGAATAGTTATGCATTTATAACTTCTATGCATCCTTCGTATATTTCAATGTTTGACAATACTTTCAGTTTTTCACTTTTTCCAAATGCAACGATAGTTGAATCGCCTGTTCGGAGCACTGTCGCCGTTAGTGCAAAATGAGATTGGGTCTTTCAAATCAGATGGGTTGTCGCACCAGTGAAAATCAAAAGTGAGATCATTTCCCGGTAATCCAAGAAGTTTTCGTGGTACGGCAATCTCAAGTTTCTTGCCCTTGTAACAATAGCTCAATTGAGCTACATCAATCCATTGGTGTGTTTTTGAATTGTAGCGCATCAGTGTTGTAGTCTTCCCGTTTATTTTTTTATTGATCAGAAAATCATAGCCATACCATCCTGTTTTAGAATTGTGATCAGCATCTATCAGCAGTAGCATCCAGTTGTTACCCTCGTATGGTGTGAGCGCTTCATTTGTCTCCGCATAGAAATAGACTTTATCAAGGCCAACAGCTACTTTACAAGTTATAATATCATTGCGACCTGAATTGTTTGTATAGTGAAGCCCCCCATATCCATTGTAGTCCCGGTGAAATACATCTCCTTTCGTATCGCGGTACTCAATGCTGACTTTATTCCAATCAGTAAAATTTCCATCTATCTTCATTTTAGATAAACCCCTCGACACCGGAATCCGACGTAAGCCTTTATAACGCCTTATATTCTCTGCCATCTGCATGTAGTAGTTATCTGTGTAAACTCCTTTCATCGGGCCGATAGTACGATTGAATTCGGCATTATATTGATCAACAAAAAAATACGAACTCTTCCTACGCATGAATGTAGATGT
>JAHEZB010000623.1 GCA_023251285.1 Chitinophagaceae bacterium
CCATGGATTTTCATATAAGTCCATTGATTATCGAGGTCAAGTGAAATACTTGCTATTGGTTTTTTCTTACTCATTTTAATATTTACTGCAGTTTGGTTTCCGCTACCTGTATGGTTTCATTTACATTCAAGGTGCCGTTAATGATCTGAGCAGAATTGATTATATAATAATTTCCCAATGATGTCGTAACCTTCGGTACTTTTTTAGAATAATTAATAGTTGGCAAAGCAAAAACAATTCGTGATTTTGATGTTCCCCAAAAATTCAGATCACTTAGGGAAAGTTTTGGATACATTTTAAATAATGAATCCAGGAAAAGTTTTTTCAATTCTTCCTCACTTTTATCAAATAATTCATCATCCGGATTTACATACTTCGGTAGATAAACCAGGTGATTTCCTTTTGTTTCTTTTTTATCAATTAAGGCAGTCATTTCGATGATTCCTGTAAATGGCGGCCAACTGTCGGTAATATTTGTAACGTAATAAGGAGAAATGGACTTGCTAAGTAAAACGGAGGGACAAATGACACCCAAGTATTTAATATCGTTATGTTGTTGTCTTTCCGCAGCAGAAAGCTGGGTGGCAATTTTCACCGATTCTTTTGACGACAATGTAGAAATAACATGATCAAATGTATAAGTTGATTGATCATCAGTTTCTAAAATAAGATTTCCGGATATTTCTTTCTTTACTGTAACTACCTTCGTTTGATATTTAAATTCAACACCGATTTGTTGAAGATGTTCGGCAAACTTTTTATTTATTTTTTCATAACCGCCGGTAACATATCCAAACATTTCCTTTTTTAATCCGCTTTTTCGGGCTGCGTACATTCGTTGAATAGTCGACCATATAAAAGCAGCGGAAGTTTTTTTATAATTCTCTCCCAACTTTGCTTTTAATAAAGGCAACCAGATCTTTTCAAAAACTCTTTTTCCAGACCATTTTTTTAGCCATTTTTCGACAGGAATTTTTTCCAGATTTTCCCAGTTTCTGATTTTGGAAGCTGCAAAAATGGTAAGCCCCAAACGGAATTTATCAACGAGATTAATAGGAGGAAACTTAAAAAACTCAACAAGGTTCGACATTGAATATAATTTGCCATCAGAGTAAAAGCCGGTTTTGGTTTCTACCCAATTCAAATCATTTTCAAGCCCAATTTCTTTGAGAATTTTTCTTGTATTTAAATCAGACATTAGGATAACATGATAGTACTTATCCCAAATCACCCCGTTCATAGACCATGAACTGGTTAAACCGCCAGCCTTATCTGCCGATTCAAAAATGGTTACTTTTTCTCCCCGTTGTGCCAGCCGAAGTGCCAGTGTCATTCCAAGCATGCCACCACCAACGATTCCCCATGTTCCTTGTATCGCCATTAGTTTGAAATATCATTTATTATTTTCCCCATTTTTTGTGTTACATTTTTTCCGAACACGTCTCGTTGATTTTCAGGAGGCTTAAAACCGTCAATCTTTGATGCAATATTCTTCTCACAAGGATTGATTAATAAATTCCATTTTTCATTCACTGTTTCCACCCATTCTGTTTCAGTACGCAAAGTGATACAAGGCTTTTTGAGAATGTACGCCTCTTTTTGAATGCCTCCGGAATCAGTGATGATTCTTTTTGCAGAATTTTGGAGTGCTATAAAATCAAGATAACCCTGCGGATTGGCTAAGGTAATATTTTTTGGGATCGGGTAAGTATCGGCAAGCATTTTCCTGGTGCGTGGGTGCACCGGAAAAATAATTTTTTCAGGCAATTCACCCAGTTGATTTAATAAATGCTCCAGTACTTTTGCATCATCTACATTGTAATTACGGTGCAAGGTAAGTAGGTTGTACTCATCATTTGCTAAATGCAAATCTTCAGTAATTGTTGATTTACTGAGCGCGATCTGAAGATTATTTTTTACAGAATCAACCATTATATCACCGGTAAAAAAAGAGTTTTCCGCCAAACCTTCCTTCATGAGTATATCCACAGCTGTTTGTGTAGGTGCAAACAAATATTTAGAAACGTGATCAGTTACTACCCGGTTTATTTCTTCCGGCATCGCCTTGTTATAACTTCTTAAGCCTGCTTCGATATGAACGATCGGAATATTTAGTTTTGCCGCAACCATTGCTCCTGCAAAGGTTGAATTGGTGTCCCCAAATACGATAACTAAATCCGGTTTAGATTTTATCATCGCAGAATCCAACATCAACATCATTTGTGTGATTTGTGAAGTCACACTTCCGGGCAGAATTTCAAGGTGAATATCAGGCTTTCTTATTCGCAGGTCCTCAAAGATCTTTTCAGACATCGCATAGTCGTAATGCTGACCTGTATGAACGATCACTTCTTCATGCAAACCAGCAAGTGCGGCCGATAAGGGCGCCAATTTAATAAATTGAGGCCGCGCGCCTACTATTGAGAAAATTTTCAAGCCAATTGGAGTTTACTGTTTGAAAAACCCTTTTTGGCGAGGACGCTTGAAAAATCATTATAAACAGGAACACTTTCGATGACGTCAGGGT
>JAHEZB010000624.1 GCA_023251285.1 Chitinophagaceae bacterium
CATTCTTATAATACTCCCGGAAAACATTTACCAAAAATGATCTTACAGGACGCCGAAGGATGCCAGGTTGGAATCAAAGGATCAGATTCTATTACAGTCTTGGGTGTTACCGCGTCTTTCAAACCCAACGGTGCTTTGGTGTGTGATTCAACTCCTGTAAGCTTTATCAATACGAGCATTACCAACGATGCAATTGTAAAATATGTTTGGAACTTTGGTGACGGCACTAATTCTGCAGACGCGCTTCCTTTGCATTCTTATCATCAGGCAGGTTCTTACATCACTTCGCTGCAAGTTATTACCCAAAGAGGTTGTACAGATTCTGTTCAAAATCCAAAGGCAGTAAAAGTAAACCGCAGTCCACAAATTTCTATTTCTGCAAGCGCCGGAGCCTGCGTTCCTGCTGTGATGAACTTTACAGGAATCATTTCAAATGCTGACACATCAAAAGTTTCATGGAAATGGGATTTCGCAAATGGCAATACTTCCACTCAACAAAAACCAACAGGACAAAATTATTTATCAGCAGGAAAATTTACTGTAAAAGCAATTGGCTACAGCAGCAACGGTTGTAATGATACAGCCACTAAAACAGTAGAAATTTATCCTTTACCTGATTTATCAATTTCTGCTGATACAGTTGTTTGCTTTGGTTCATCGGAAACTTTAAACGTTACCGGAGCACAAAGTTATTCATGGTCTCCGGCTAATTATCTTTCGTGCACCAATTGCGCAGGCCCTGTATCAAAGCCAGTTTCTGCAATAAAATACCAGGTAAAAGGTACAAGCGATAAGGGTTGTGTTTCGATCGATTCTGTTTCTTTAGTGGTTAAATCGCCTTTCAAACTTCTAGTCAGCAAAGCAGATACTTTATGCTTTGGACAATCCGTGCAATTGAAAGCATCCGGAACAGAAAAGTATTCATGGAGCCCGGCAGCCGGATTGAATAATTCATCGAGTGCAACGCCAACTGTCACTCCAAATTCTACTACAACTTACCAGGTTATTGGTTCAGACTCCAAAGGTTGTTTTAAGGATACCGGTTATATTCCAGTAAAAGTTTATCCGATCCCGACGGTAAATGCAGGCGGAGAAAAACATATTAATGTAGGAAGAGAAGTGGAGATCATTCCTGAAATTTCCAGCGACGTAACCAGTGTTTTATGGACGCCATCCACAGGAATTGTTTCGAAAAATAATGCATCAATCACCGTAAAGCCACTGCAATCTCTTGAATATTCTATTGAAGTAAAAAACGAGGGAGGCTGTACCGCGCGTGATAAAGTATCGGTATATGTGCTGTGCAACAATGCAAATGTTTTTGTACCGAATACTTTTTCTCCAAATGGCGACGGTTCTAATGATGTTTTCTATCCAAGAGGCAGCGGTGTTTTCAAAATTCAAAACATAAAAGTGTTTAACCGCTGGGGTGAAGTTGTTTTTGAAAAATCCAATTTCAATCCGAATGACGCTTCCGCAGGATGGGACGGAACATTCAAAGGAAAACCGCTCCCCCCCGACGTTTTTGTCTATATCCTGCAGGTGGTTTGCGACAACAACACGGCGCTTACTTTCAAAGGAAATATCGCTTTAATCAAATAATAAATAACCGGTTCTGCCCGTTAAAGAATCATAAATAATCCCTAATGAAAACCACTATTCTTACAACTGTTTTGATCATTTGCGGTGCTTGTTTATTTCAAAATAAATGCGCTGCACAGGATATACATTTTTCACAATTTTCTGAAACACCACTTCTTCGTAATCCGGCTCTTGCGGGACTATTCAGTGGAGACGTGCGTGTACAGGCTGTTTTTAGAAATCAGTGGAGCTCTGTAACCGTTCCATTTCAAACTTCTTCATTAAATGGTGAATATAAATTACCTGTTGGCCACGGCGATGATTTTCTTACTATCGGAGGGGCCATTCTTTATGATAAAGCCGGAACGATATCACTGACATCGACCAGTGTACTTCCTGTTTTGAATTATCACAAATCGCTGAGCGATGTAAGAAATATGTATCTGTCGGCCGGCTTTTCAGCAGGTATGGTTCAACGCAAATTTGATCTTTCTAAAATGACCACAAACAATCAATACAACGGAACCGATTATGATGCTACTTTACTAACCGGAGAGAATTTAGCCAACAGCAATTTCATGTATTTTGACGGAAGTGCCGGACTTAGTTTTAACTCACAAATAGGCCAAAGTGCGGACAACAATTTTTATGTGGGAATCGCTTATCATCATTTTAATCCGAATGCAAGCATGTCATTTTATTCAAATGAGAAAACACCGCTGAACCCAAAATGGGTTTATTCATTGGGATTAAGAACCGCAATTGATAATTATACATACGTAACTTTTTATGGAGACTATTCTTCACAAGGGCCCTACTCAGAAATTATCGGCGGTATGTTGTACAGCAAAAAATTAGATGAATATCCGGAAGACCCTCATTTTGTAATTTCAGGCGGCGCCTTTTTAAGATGGAACGACGCGATTGTTCCGATGGTAAAATTA
>JAHEZB010000625.1 GCA_023251285.1 Chitinophagaceae bacterium
TTTCCAGGAAGAATTTGACGCATCAAAAATGTACTTTTTGCAATTGAAAACCGAGGCAATTTCTGCAAGATGAAGCCCTGGATTTTTTGAAACAATTATATAATCCAGGTCCACTTTTTTATCTGTTGAAAACTTTATTGCGGAATCAATCATTAATATTCTTGAATTATAAAACTGGTAAAAGTTATTGTTGAACGTGAATGATTTTGTGAATGAATTGCTTTCTTTGATCTTCAATAAAATATGCGTCGGTTTTAAATTAAAAGCATGCAATAATTTATCCTTGATTACAATGCTGTCGCCAACAAAATGAAAATGATTTCTGTCAACAAATTCAACCGTTTTATACATTGGAATATTATAAACGATCATTTTCTTTTGTGAAGAAGCACAGGCGTTGTTAAAACCAATAAAAGAAGCAAAAATTAAAGAAAAAGCAAGGGTGAATTTAAAGGCGATTTTATTCTTTTGCATAAAGGCATAAAGAAAACTGCAAATAATTATATACATCAGAATTGTTTCTACCGGTGACACTGAAACGCCTTGCCACAAAGCGAAAGGGATGGAATCAAAAAATAAAACGGTATGATTTAAAAGCCATATTATTCCATAAACCGCTTTGCCAAAATAAACTGCAGCAATTGAAATGGGTGAAATAAATACAAGGATCAAACATCCCCAGAGCGCCAACGTAGCCAACGGAATGGCCATCATATTTGAAAATAAAAACAGCAACGGCAGCTGATGGAAATAATAAAAACACAATGGAAAAGTAAAGAGTTGCGCCGACAAAGAAACCGCCGCTAACTGCCATGCTCTTTGTGCATATTTGTTTTTGAAATAAAGCCAATTAGAAATATCTTTTTGAATAACTACAATTCCTAAAACAGCAAGATAAGAAAGCTGAAAACCGACATCCCATAAAAGAAATGGATTAAAACACAACATTAAAAACGCCGATGCAGCAAGGGAATTATAAACAGAACTTTTTTTATTAAAAGCATTTCCGGCAACGATAAAAGAAAACATCACTGCTGCCCGCAACACAGAGGGAGATGCACCTGTGAGCAACGCAAAAAACCAGAGGCAAAAAATAATTAAAACGAGCCGCATTGGTTTTGATTTTTTTATTACCGGCAGAAAAGAAAATACCCACACTAAAACGCCATAAATAATTCCCATGTGAAGGCCGGATATCGCAATTAAATGTACCACTCCAGCGTTGCTGTATGCCTGCACCAAAT
Organism: Chitinophagaceae bacterium; assembly: GCA_023251285.1. Lineage (GTDB taxonomy): Bacteria > Bacteroidota > Bacteroidia > Chitinophagales > Chitinophagaceae > Ginsengibacter. Next base: position 1,245 of record JAHEZB010000625.1, read on the forward strand.
CTTTATCCAGATCAACTTTATATCCTATTAATAGCGCTTTGGCTATTGAAGATTCATTATTTTTTCCAAGATATTTTTCAAGGATTGAAACTACATTTTCCCTCGCTGCATAGATTAATTGAAGTCCTGTTTTCTTGTTCTTTTCTTTTAGCAAAATCCAGTGGTTTTGCTTTAGATAAACCTGATGGAACAACTCGTGAAAGGCCGCATATCGGGCGTAATCAAAAGCGCCCGGATTGCCCGGGCTCTTAATATCAGATAAGCTTTTTTGAAAAATTATTTTATCTCCGTATTTTAATTTTTGAGAAGCAGAATCTTTATCAAAATAAATTAAAAAATTGCCACTTGTTTGATGCTGCCTGCCATTATTGATAACACTTTCAGCCACTGCCACCGCTTTAAAAGTTTTAGCTTTTGCAGCAGGCGGTTCATCGATCGTTGCGACAATAAAACTTTGCTGCTGATCATATTTTCCATACCAATTTGTGTGATTGCGCGCATCTTTTTGCCAGGTAATTAAACTGCCAAATGTGGTTAAAAAAAGGAAAATTATTAATCCCTGAACTAAGCGAAACCGAAACCGGATTGCTTCGGGCAAAAAAGAAAAAATGATGTAAGCTATAAAAAAAATTACAGCAAAAAAACAAATAACCGCGATTTCCGTTTTAGAATAAAACTGAATAAGAATTCCCAATAGTACAGGAATGAGCAAACGCAGAAACGGCGCTTTTTTCCAGATAAAAATATGATACGATTTTCTCATAAGCCAGACACATTATTTGAAAAATTATCACTGATCGTAATGCAATTATCGTTTTGACAAATTGAATTCAAGCCTGAAGATACATTTTTAATAAATTTATCTTGTATTGTTTAGATTTGTATCAGGTATCTGAAGCGCAAACCAAAAAATACCTGCATTCTCTTACAAGTTTTTTATTTTTAAAAAATAAATCGTTTAATTTTTGAACCATTCATCACAAGTGGAGTTTGATAAAGCATATTCTTTTTTAATCCAAAAATTGGAAACAGAATTGCCTTCATACCTCCATTATCACAATGCCGGCCATACAAAAGACGTGCTGGCAGCCTCTGAACGCCTTGGTTTAGCAGAAAATGTTACCGGAAATGATTTAATCATTTTGAAAACCGCCGCTTTATTTCATGATTCAGGCTTCCTGGAAACCTACACAGATCATGAAGAAATTTCGTGTGATATGGCCAAAAAATGGCTGCCCCAATTTGGATACAATGAGGATGAAATTGACAGGATTTGCGCG
>JAHEZB010000626.1 GCA_023251285.1 Chitinophagaceae bacterium
ATTTGTCGATAAAATCTTTGAAATCCAAAAAGTCGCGGGCAGGATAACCGCAGATGCTCATTTCGCTGAAAACTATTAAATCTGCTTTTTTACTTTTTGCAACTTCAATCGCTTCAATTATTTTATTCGTATTCTTTTCGAAATTGCCTATGTGATAATTCTGTTGTGCAAGAAATATTTTCATCCCGTAAATTTAAGCAGAATAAAAGCTTCAAGTATTTTTCATTTAACAAAATTCTGTTTACTTTTTTGCTTTTATTTGGGGTATGAGAAAAATTTTTATTTCATTATTTGCCGCTGTTATTTTTTTTTCCTGCAAAAGCAATAAAAATATTCCTGACGTTTCTTCAATAAAGATCAATCTTGAAACAAGAAGATTCGAGAAAGATTTTTTTGCAATCGATACAACAAAAGTTGCCGAATCTATGCACATGATTTTGCAAAAATATCCGGATTTTTTACCGGCTTTTACCGCTAATATTTTAGGATTGGATTTGGATAGTTTATTGATTCCAAATAATCCAGAAGGCCAGGCTATAAGGATGTTTATCCACGATTATACACCGATAAAAGACTCTTCTGATTTGCTTTATAAAAATTTTACCAAAGAAACGGAGGCAATAAAAAAGGGATTGCAATTTGTAAAATATTACTTCCCACAGTATAAAGTTCCTGAATCTGTAATTACTTTTATCGGCCCGATTGATGCGAATTTTGAAACTTCTTTCGGCGTTCAGGGCGATATTCTTACTACAAAAAGTTTTGGTATTGGTCTGCAACTTCACATGGGAAAATATTTTTCCTTTTACAGAAGCACTGAAGGACTGGAGCAATACCCGGATTATCTTTCAAACAATTTTGATGAAGCGCATATTCCCATAAATTGCATGCGCAATATTGTAGATGATTTGTTTCATGACAAAAGCAATGGAAAAGCGTTGATCGAGCAAATGGTTGACAAAGGAAGAAGAATGTATCTTCTCACTAAATTTCTGCCTTATACTCCGGAATATCAATGTATGAATTATACAAAAGAACAAATGAAAGATTGTTATAAAAACGAAGCGGTGATTTGGCAGTTCTTCTTAAATAATGATTTATTGAATAAAACCGATCAGAATATTGTACAAAATTATATTGGCGAAAGCCCGAAAACACAGGAGTTGGGTGAAGATGCGCCTGGAAATATCGGAACATTTTCCGGCTTGCAAATCGTGAAAAAGTTTATGGATAAATATCCTGAGACCAGCCTTGCTGAGTTGATGAAAATGAATGAAAGAGACATTTATGAGAAATCGAAATACAAACCAAGAACCTAATTCAGTTTGGCAGGAACAATCATTTCAAAACCAGGAATATTGATGATGAAAGTTTTTTTGTTGTGGCAGTTTTCCATAAAATACATTCCATGCATTTTTCCCATTTCGCTGCGCAAATTACATCCGCTTACGTATTGGTATTTTTCGCCGGAGTTAATTACAGGCTGAATACCGATAACCCCTTCTCCTTCCACTTCACGATGCTCTGTTGTACTGTCGAAAATGTACCAATGCCTGCGTAATAATTGTACCGGAAATGAATTGCTGTTTTCGAGTGTGATACGATAGGCAAACATATATTCGCTGCCGGCAGGATTGCTATATTCCGGCTGATAAAACGTTTCCACGCTTACTGTTACGCCTTCAGATATTTTGGAGTTCATGGTATTCGGTTAATGATAAAGTTATTAAAACTGATGGACTAAATAAATTAAATTTTTCTTGCTTTACTGTAACCATTCTTTAAAAGCCATTGCAATATTTTCTCCCGGTGATCCCCCTGGATAATAACTTCATTGTCTTTTGCAGAGCCGCCGCTGCCACAAAACGTCTTTAATTTCTTTGCAAGAACTTCTATTTCATCCTCTTTCATAGAAAAGCCTTTTATAATGGATACGACTTTTCCGCCACGGTGCTTTTTGTCTAATACAACAGTTAATAATTGCTGGTTGGGCAACAAAAATTTTTCAATTTCTTCTTCAATGGGTGGTTGAAAGTCGGGTGCGGTTGAATAAACAATTGCGCCGCCATTATATAACTTTTTCTTCGCCATTTTATTGTGTTATTTCTGCTTTTAAACTTAAGTCCAAACTTTTTGCCTGGTGAATGATTGCGCCGCTCGAAATATAATCAACGCCGGTGGCAGCATATATTTCAATGTTTTCAAGTGTGATGCCGCCGCTTGCTTCCGTTTCATATTTTCCGTCAATTATTTTTAACGCTTGCCGAATTTTTTCAGGAGGAAAATTATCCAGCATGATGCGGTTTACTTTTCCGGTTTGCATTACCTTTTCTACGTCTTCGATGGTCCTCGTTTCTACCTCAATTTGCAGGCCCGGTTTCTTTTCCTGTACGTATTGCCATGCTTTTTCAATCGCCTTTTGAATACCGCCGCAATAATCAATGTGATTGTCTTTCAACATAATCATATCGTACAAACCAAACCGATGGTTTACGCCGCCGCCGATTCTCACTGCTTCTTTTT
>JAHEZB010000627.1 GCA_023251285.1 Chitinophagaceae bacterium
AGTCGTTGCGTCCTGTTGCTGTTAAATATACTAGGTCTTTATAAGATACGCCAACTTCTCCATAAGCTCCAACCAACCGTCTTCTGGTTGTCGCGTCAGTAAAGAATTTATTGGTGTTCTCCATATTATTAAAACTAATGGTGCCGGGTGTACTAAAGGTATATCCCCAAAGATTTTGATTTTTTGTGTTAAAATCCTCGGAAGTAGTTCCTAACAACAAGTGCGTGTCAAAATCACCGAAGCTCTTGTGGAAATTAGTCATTACGGTGGTTGTGATATAGGTATAGTTAACCATATCCTTGCTCAGACGTCCATTTTGGTAAAGCGGGGCCAGCGCAGAACCTGGTGCTATATAAGTATAGTCATTGGTAGTATATTGATCATAACCCACACGTCCTGTAATGTCCCACCAATTGGTTATCTTATAATTCGCATTGATCCCGCCGGTAAAACGATCTGTTTTTGATGTCAGATTATCTTGGTTGATGATCCAGTAAGGATTATCAATATCGTCTTCCAAATTAGGAAGCGCTCCGGGAAATATGCGGTGTTGCCTTCCATCAGGATTGATATAATTTTTGATATTGTACGTTGTAGGCCAACTATACAGTGACTGCATACTTCCTACTCCACTTCCATATAAACCTGCGGTAGTCAATGTTCTATCGGTGTTGGCAACGGAATAGGCGACATTCGCATTCAATGTCAAACCGCCGTATTTCTGTTCACCATTAAAACGAAAAGTTGTTTTGTCATAACCTGTACCGGGAACGATGCCTGTTTGCTTAAAGTTAGAACCGGATAAATAAAAAGAACCGTTCTTCGAACCGCCGGATACGTTCACGTTGTTATCATAAACCATCCCATGTAGAAAGAAATTACCAATATTGTTATATATGGTACTATCAGACGGAATTTTCGGTCCCCATGAACTATAAATACCATCGGTACTTAGAACGCCATTGCTGGAATAAATACCATTTCCAAATTCCGTTTGAACCTGAGGTAATTTGTCTGCCCATGATGTGCTTATTTTACTATTGAAATCTACCTGTACCCTGCCTTCTGCTCCTTTCTTGGTGGTTATCAGAACAACGCCGTCAGCCGCACGGGAGCCGTATAAAGCGGCAGCAGCAGCGCCTTTTAAAACAGACAAGCTTTCAATATCTTCAGGGTTGATATCCATGACACGGTCTGAGTAAGTGGTGTTACTACGCGACAAACCATCAGTACCTGTATTACCGGTAACAGTTGTGGAGTTATCATAGATGATTCCATCTACAACAAATAACGGCTGGTTCTGCCTGGTTTCTGATGTTGAAGTTCCACCACGAAGCGTGATCGAAGCTCCCGCACCGGGCGAGCCACTATATTGTGTGATATTTACACCAGGAACTTTGCCTGCAAGGGAATTGATAACATTGGTATTCTTATTTTTCATCAACTCCTTCGCGTCCAGCTGAGTAACGGAATAGCCCAATGATTTTTGTTCCTTTTTGATACCCAGCGCGGTTACCACTACTGCCTGCAATTCTCCGTTTCCTCTGTCAAGGGTAACCGAAATTGTTGAAGAACTTCCAACTTTGATATTCTGTGTTGTATATCCGACGGCGCTGATAACCAACACATCCGAGCGATTTGCCTCAATGCTGAATTTTCCATCCCCATCTGTTTGTGTGCCTGCCTTTTTCCCTTTTATGATAACAGAAGCTCCTGGAACGGGAGCATTGTCCGGCGAGAGCACAATGCCGGTTATGGTTCGTTCCTGTGCAGAAGTTGTTTGGCTAAATTGTAGGAACAGTAGTACAAGAAGAGCCGTTACTAGTTTTCTCATTGCGAAATTTTTATGTTTATAAAGATTTATTGAAAAGTTGCTGAATTTTTAAAATTGAATTTTGCGATAATTGTTTGTTTGCTGTTTCTTTTAGTTTAATAGTGTTGGTTTTAAAGTTTAGTTTTAATATCTTTTTCTGTCATAAAACGTTTATTCCTGTTCGTATATAAGGCATCAATACTTCGTCATCCGGCGGCAATTCTGTGATCAGTGTGTCTATCTTTTTGATGCTGCAAACCTGGAACGGTTGCCTCGAATTAATTTTTTCAGAGATCGTAAGGCAAACTAACTTTTGGGCAGATTCCAGCATTGCTTTTTTTATCTGGACTACTTCCCAATCATTATGAGAGACACCATTTTCCAGGTTGATGGCAGAAATTCCCAGGATACACATATCGACTTTTAATTCTTTAATTCTGGAGATGGCATCAGAACCAATCGTGATTTTAGAATCTTTTGAAATCTTATCTCCGATGGCTATTACTTCAATATTTGGATGAATGATATATTCTGATAATGCAGGAATGCTTCCTGAAATAAAAGTAGCATGGAGTGAAGGTGATAATGCACGGGCAAGCTCGATAATCGTAGTTCCGCCGCCCGTCAGAATAAACATGCCATCTTTAATCAGTGATGCCGCTTTTTTTGCAATAGCCTTTTTTTGACTATACGCATAAACTTCCTTG
>JAHEZB010000628.1 GCA_023251285.1 Chitinophagaceae bacterium
CCGGCATCGCCCAACATTTTTCTCCTGAAGAAATTATTGGAAAACAAGTGGTTGTAGTGGCCAATCTTGCCCCACGAAAAATGCGTGGAATTGAAAGCAACGGAATGATCTTAATGGCCGAAGATAAAGAAGGAAAATTGCATTTTGTGAAACCCGAAAATGCGATTGTCAATGGAAGTGAAGTGAGGTGATTTAAGATATACAGACGTATCATTGCCGTTGTTGGAGTGTATATTAAAATGCTTTCAGCAGAGAAACAAATAAAGCGGATTTACATTTTGTAAATATGAATTTATCGTTTTGTTCCTGAACTTTGTTTTGTATTCAGTAAAGAATAAATCCCGGTATCTTCAAATGCTCCGTTGAAGAAAAAGTCTTGTTTAAAATACGCTTCTCTAATAAATCCTGTAGCTTCTAAAAGCGATGCTGATGCTAAATTTTTGGGATGAATGTGGGCTTCGATACTGTGCAAATTCATTTGATCAAAACCAAATTGAATGACTCTCAAAACCGCTTCTTTTGCCAATCCTTTTTTCCAATAACCAGGCATCAGCATATAACCAATTTCGGCACGAAAATGTTCTTTTATAATTCGCCAAAGACCAATCGTTCCGATCATTTTCTGTGGAGAATCTATCAACGCGATTGCCCATGTAATTCCTGTGTTGTTTTGTAAAGAATCATTTACAAGGTTGTAAAAATCAATCGCTTCCTGCATGGTTGTAATTGGATCTTTGCCTATAAATTTCATCACGTTTTTGTCTGAACGCATTTTATAAATCTCTTCTGTATCTTCTCTTATTAAACGTCTTAATAAAAGCCTTTCTGTTTTTATTTCAGGAAAAGGGTGAAAGTTTACTTGTAACATCATTTTACTCAAAAATATTTTATTTGGGTGATTGTCAGTAGAAAATGACACAAGATATATTTTTATTTTTAATTAAACATATATCTTCATATTCAAATCTGTTTGTACTCTCTGACAACTTGCTATCTTTCTAAAGCACAATTTCCTTTTAATTAATTATTTAAAAACTAAAGTTTTAAAATGAAAAAGTACATTTTCACCTGTATCGTATTTGCAGTTGCTGTTATTAGTTGCAAAACAAAAGAAGGAAGCACATCATCGGACACCACCGGCATTCATTTACCTTACGCGGCAAACTATACTACGAATTTCAACAACAATGTTTCTGATTCAGATCTATTGATGGTTTTAAACTCTTACAAAGGCTGGGAAACAGGAGACCTTAACGCTCTTCGCGCTACCATGGGCGATAGTATTTATGTGAATGGAGCCGACGGGTTTCATTTTGCGGGCCTTACAGATTCCCTGATGAAAGACTGGAAGACTATGAGAGACAGTTTAAGCTCCGTAAAAATTACCATGGATGTATGGTTGAAAAATCACGCAGTAAAAGACAGCAATAATTATATCAATGTGTGGTATAAAGAAATTGATACTTATAAATCCGGTAAAGTAGATTCTGCAAATTATGAAGATGATAACGGTTTAAAAAACGGAAAAATTATTTGGTATTCATCACATAAGCAATCCTTAAAACCATTGCATTGAACTAAGCGTCGGGAATTTCTCCTATTCGAAGTAGTTTAAAAAGTAAGACAGAGTAGGCAGTTAATTATCATGTAGGTTATGGCAATGCCGATCGCATTGATAAATACGTATCTTTTCTTTTAAAAAAATAAAAAATAAAAAATCATGAAAAAAATTGTTTTCTCAACAGAAATTGTATTGTTCATTCTAATGTGTTGCAATCAAAACATTTTTGCTCAAACCGACCGACCTTATAACGACGGGCCTTTGTGGCAGGTGCAGTTTGTTCACACAAAACCGGGCATGACGCAGCTTTATTTAAAAAACCTTGCGGATGGATGGGTAAAAGAAATGCGGGCTGCTAAAGATGCTGGTTACATCATGGATTACAAAGTCTTTGAAGCTCAGCCAGCGTCAGAAAATGATTGGGACCTGATGCTTATGTACGAACTAAAAAACTATGCAATGCTTGACGGAGCTACTCAAAAAATGGATGCTATTTCAAAAAAAGTTTTTGGTCAGAGCGACGATCAACTACATGCCCAGGCGGTTTCACGAAATGATTTACGGGTTTTGCAAGGAGGAAGATTAAGCCAGGAATTGGATTTTAAATAAAAGTAAAGTTCCCGGTTTTAACCCCGTGACTTTTCTATTTTGAAAGCGCGACTTTTTTTTAATGAGTAATTATTGATAAATTTCGGAACGGAAGGTTTTAGAGCGTGAGTTTATAGTAAGATATACGGCAATCAAATAAATAGGATTTATGGGATTTTTCATTTGAGAATCTGTTAATTAACCTTTCACAGCGGATCAACAAATATTGTCAATTTCTCTTTTTAAAAACGAACATTTCATCAAAACCGGTGAACAATGGGAAACATCAAAACTGATGAGGGCTTAAAACGCGTAATCGGCATACCGGGGCTTTCACTTAATATTCTCAACAATACTATTGGCGCCGG
>JAHEZB010000629.1 GCA_023251285.1 Chitinophagaceae bacterium
CAAACCTCCATAATTATTTCCCAGCATCATCATAAGCGGTGCTATTTCCTGTCTTGCTGATGCATAATTAAAATCGGCTACAACACCTATTACTTTAAATTGTTGTTGCCCTGAACGGACGATCGTTTTTCCAATTGGGTTGGTCCGGTTCCATCCCAACTCACGTACCATTGCCTGGTTAATTACTACTGCACCAGAATCAGTCGGAAAATTCCTGGAAAAATTTCTTCCACTGATGATTTTAATGCCTAACGTTTTTAAATAATCTTCATCTACATGATAGATGTTAGCATGAATTTCCTTACCATTCCCATTTTCATTTTTCGGATAAATTTCAGTCCCATCCATAAAAGGCAAGCCGGGCGCTGATCTTGAAATGCTGCTGGCAATCACATTTTTATTCTGTGATAGTTGCTGCTTAAAGGCGGCCTGATTTTTCCCGAGTAAGCGCGCGTCAGGCAAAAACAAAACCTGTTCTTTATCGTAGCCAAGGTTTTTATTTTGCATAAAATACAATTGCTGGTAAACAATGATCGTTGCGATGATCAATGCGATTGAAACAAAAAACTGGAACACTACAAGGCTGCTTCTCAGCTGGTTTCTTTGTGAACCTTTGGACGCCGCTCCTTTTAAGACTTTTATCGTATTAAAGGACGCGAGAAAAAAAGCGGGATAAATGCCGGCAACAATTCCTGTGATGAACATCAATGAAACCATTGCGAGTATGGATTGATAGCTTATGAAAAAGCTGAACGGAATTTGCCTGTCTGCCAGTTGATTGAAATAGGGGAGAAGCAAGAACAGCAATCCAAATGCAATAAGCATTGATAACAAGCTAAGCAATACAGACTCTGAAAGAAACTGAATTACCAGGTTTTTTTTCAACGAACCCATCACTTTCCGCATACCCACTTCCCTTGCTCTTTTTGCGGCTCTTGCAGTAGAAAGATTGGTAAAGTTTACACATGCCGGTAATAAAATGAACAAAGCAAGCGCTGAAAAAATATATACGTATTGAATGTCGCCATTCGGTTCGAGTTCATATTTTGTATGAGAGTAAAGATGAATATCGGTAAGAGGTTGCAATGAAAACACAAATGTGTTTATAGATTTTTGAGCTTCGGCCAGGCTAACCCCCATGTCATGTTGTATTTCGGGAACCACATGTTCAGCAACCAATTGAGGAAATTTCTTTTCGAGTTGTTTGGGATCCGTATTTTTATTTAAAAGAAGATAGGTGTAAAAGCCAAGATTACTCCACGTTTGCCGGGTTAAATGCCATGAAGTAAGACTTAAAAAAGCATCGAAATGAAAATGTGAATTTTCAGGAACTTCATTATATACGCCTGTTACTTTATAAAGGTCTTCGTGTGTGCCGACGGATAAAGATTTTCCAACAGCGTTTTCATGTCCAAAGTATTTTTCTGCAAAAGCTTTGGATACCACCATGCTGTTAGGCTGTGCCAGCGCCGTTGCGATATCGCCTTCCATCAATGGAATAGAAAACATCTGCAGGAAATTGGAATCAGCAAAAGCAATTTTTTCCTCTTTAAATTGTTTGTCGTTATATTTTATAAAATCACTAACGGGAGCAAGTCTTGTGGAAGCTTTAATTTCAGGAAAAGCATTTTTAATTCCTTCGCCAACTGCTACATCCACCATTGGATAGGCAGCGACATCTCCATTGCCGGTAACCGATAAAATAACACGGTAGATATTGCTGGCCTGGGCAGGATATTTGTCATAGCTTAATTCATTTAACACAAATACCGCCATAAGCATAAAGCAAGTGAGGCCAATGGCCAAACCGAAAATATTAATCAAAGAAAACGCCTTATTCTTTCTAAGGTTTCTAACGGCAATTTTGAAATAATTTTTAAACATCAGTCCGTTTTATTTGTTCTGATTATTTTGGTTTCCTAATCCCTTTGCTTTAAAACGATCAATAAATGTATTCGTATCTATGCAGATGAGCTTCATTCTCATCTGGAAAATACATGCCACTAACTTTGCTATTGTATATCAGTATTTTATGAAACAGGGTAAAATAAAGTGTTCGGTTTTGATACAGTAGGAGTTCGATTTTGATACAAGTTATTTTAAAGACGATAACTCTTTATTTGTTGATTTACTGTAAGAAGAATGGATAATGAAAGGTAACCGGGCAGTTATTCTCATCTGTCGTAAGGCGGAACAAAAAAGAATCGGTTTTCTTACTGTTTAAATGCCGAAAGGAAGACGGTCGCTAAGCACATTTATTTGCGATATGCCTATAGAATCCGAATCGCCTGAATACTTTTTAAAAGAAATGCAGGTAAATACGACCCGCATTTCTTGTTTTTACATTAAGCCATTTCCCTGCATGCTCGTGCACATTCTTTACATGCTTCTGCGCATTCTTTGCAATGCTCTGTATCCATTTTAGAGCATTCTTCGGCACATGCTTCGCAAATATCTGCACAAATTTCGCAGACATCCTTTGACCTTTCACTGCCCAGGCTCATTAGCTGTGCTGAT
>JAHEZB010000630.1 GCA_023251285.1 Chitinophagaceae bacterium
ACTCAATAATAGATTCATGAAAAATAATTACGAACAAAACCAGGACAAAGGCCTGCAATTAGATGAACTGGTAAAAGTTACTGATAAAAAGCCGCACTTAGAGCATTCAAAAGAGGATATGCATGGTCATGCAAAGGACGATGGGCACAACCACGGCGCAGCAAGTGTATCGGAAAATCCGACATGGATGGAACACTGGAATTTATTATCTGCATTACTCATTCTTGTTGTTTTACTGATAATGGAATATGCCTTTAAAATAACGCTTCCAAAAACTATATCATTTGCTTTAAATGCTGTCGCTTTTTTGCTTGCAGGTTGGAGTGTGTTGCGTATGGCATTTCGCAAAGTAAAAAGAGGTGATATTTTTAATGAGTTTGTCTTGATGAGTACCGCAACACTCGGAGCGTTTTACATCGGTGCTTATTCGGAAGGGGTAGCCGTAATGGTATTTTATACTATTGGAGAATGGTTTCAGGATTCGGCGGTAAGGAGGGCAAAAGCAAGCATTAAAGCGCTGTTGGACATACGCCCTGATGAAGTAAATGTGATGCGAAATGGACAAACAGAAAGAGTTCATTCTTCCGAAGTGCAATTGGAAGAAATAATACAAATGAAACCCGGAGAAAAGGTTGCTCTTGACGGCGAACTATTTTCTAAAAGTTCATCGTTCAACACATCTGCACTTACGGGAGAAAGCAGGCCTGATACGAAGTATAAAGGCGAACAGGTTTTAGCAGGAATGATTAATTTGAATACAATATCAGAAGTAAAAGTTACTGTTTTATTTAAAGACAGTAAGCTAAGTAAGATATTGGAAATGGTGCAGGATGCTACTGCGCGCAAGTCGCAGACACAGTTGTTTATTTCACGATTTGCAAAAGTTTATACACCGATAGTATTTTTTCTTGCTTTGGCTCTTGTATTAATTCCTTATTTTTTTGTAGCCAATTATGTTTTTAATGAGTGGCTATACCGTGGATTAGTTTTTCTCGTAATCAGTTGTCCTTGTGCATTAGTGGTATCTATTCCGCTAGGATATTTTGGCGGAATAGGGCTTGCGTCCAGGAATAGCATACTATTTAAAGGCGGAAACTTTTTGGATGTAATGACGAAAGTGAACACAATCGTAATGGATAAAACGGGAACCCTTACAAAGGGTGTGTTCAAAGTACAAAAAATTGTTGCAAATGGAATGGATGAGAAAGAGTTGATAAGGCTTACCGCTGCACTTGAAAAAAATTCAACACACCCGGTAGCCAAAGCCGTGGTTGATTATGCAGGCGGCGCAATTGGTAATTCTATTGCAACCAATGTAGAAGAAGTAGCCGGGCATGGTTTAAAAGGAACAATTGATGGAAAGGAATTATTAGCAGGAAATGTAAAGCTGATGAAGAAATATAATATTAGTTTTCCTGACGAAATAGAAAAACTGGTTGATACAGTCGTTGTGGTGTCCATCAATAATAAATATGCTGGTTATATCAACATAGCCGATGAAATAAAAGAAGATGCAGTTACAGCCATTAAAGAAATGCACGGGCTCAATTTAAGAACTGTAATGCTTTCCGGCGATAAACAAGCAGTAGTGGATGAAGTGGCAAGAGTACTTGGTATTGATGAGGCTTATGGAGACTTGCTACCTGAAGGAAAAGTGGAAAAAGTACAACAGATAAAACAAGAAGGAAAGCACATTGCGTTTGTAGGTGATGGCGTGAATGATGCGCCGGTAATAGCTTTGGCGGATGTAGGAATAGCGATGGGCGGATTAGGAAGCGATGCTACAATAGAAACTGCTGATGTGGTAATTCAAAATGACCAGCCATCTAAAATTGTTTCTGCAATTAAAATTGGCAAAATAACAAGAAGTATTGTTTGGCAAAACATTAGCCTTGCTATGGCAATAAAAGCGATTGTATTAGTCCTGGGCGCAGGTGGTATAGCCAATTTGTGGGAAGCTGTAATTGCCGATGTTGGTGTTGCATTATTGGCAATATTAAACGCGGTGCGGATACAGAAAATGAATGTGTAACAAATTTTTCTTTTTGAGAAATCAGCATTAGTTTTAATGCCGTTACTTTTTTAAATGACACTATTATTTCAAAAAATAATTCTATTCTCTTTACTACCTGTTATCACAATGATAGCAGGCGGAGTTATTGCTTCCATTCGCAAACCAAGTGGCAATATCCGAAGCTTGATTTTACATTTTTCCGCTGGCGTAGTTTTTTCGGTAGTAGCTGTTGAGATATTACCTGATATTATAAAAACACATGCGCCGCTGCAATTGATTATAGGATTTTCTTTAGGTTTTCTCACAATGATTGGTGTCAAAAAACTCACCGATGGAAATGAAAATAAAACAACCGGTGTTGAAACGGATAAAATACCCATTAGTTTATTGACCGCCATTGCCGTAGATATTTTTATTGATGGATTGCTTTTAGGAATTGGATTTACAGCCGGCAATACCGAAGGCATTCTTTTGGCAATTGCCAAAAGAATG